>SKTL01000512.1 GCA_007122555.1 Thermomicrobiaceae bacterium
CTTCAACCTCAACAGTTCCCTCGTTTTTAAAGGTTGATTTATGATAAGCCGTACCTGTTTTGTAATAGAGAGAATAAAAATAGCTGTCACCACCGAACCCGCAGATATCGTCATTGGGTACAAAGGTTGGCATCAATGAAAGTCCCCCGATCACTGAAGGTTTGGTGACGCATCGCTCCCTGGGATGCGGCAACTCGCGATACCATCCGTTGTTATGCTGGATATTGTTGGGGTCGCTTCTGTCTATATCGGTTTCACCCAATAAATGGCTCCATGTCGGTGTTTCAGTCGCCGGGTCATTATTATTATTTCTATCCAAAACTTGCTTGTCGGTTGTAACTATCAGATGATCAACGCGATACAAATCGGCAAGGTGGAGTTCATAGTTTTCATATCCAATCTTTCCAGGATTATAACGTGGGTCTTTAAAACCAAAAAGATATTGGTCATCGGTAGTAATTTTATCATTTTGTTCGATATACCGACCCGTTCCTCCAAAAATCCAGGTATTGTGGCTTCTATCCACACTCAAAGCCAAAGAGGCCGTGATCGGGGCATCAACTGAAAAAATAGGATGAAATTGCCATGAGGAAGGTGTACCGTTGATATCACCCCTGTATATCTTTCCTTTCCATATTCCGTCATCCAGATAGGATTCACTGATATAGACATGATCATGGGAAAAACCGTAAGCCGTTGGGGTTAAATCCTTATCCATTGCGGTGGGTGACGCAAAAAAAGCAAAATCATTTCCTTCAAACACCCAGTCATTAACTTCTGAACCAACTGGGTTTCCGGTTGCTAAGTCCGCCACAAACAACCGGCCTTTCTGATTGCTTTTTCCATCAAAGGCATTTTTTTCGTAAATATCATCAGCAGGACCCGAACCAAAAACCAGATACCAGTTATCTCCAATTTCATTGGCATTTCTGACAATGGTTGGAACACTGAAACTAAATCCCATCCCGTCATAGGTTCGCTCCCACAATAACTTCGGATCTCTGGGATCGGTTACATCAATACAAAAATAAGTGGGATTGAATCTTTTATTTTCATTTCCATCTCCGAAGTCTCCGAAAACATCGATGGTCTTACCCCCCATCCGAAGTCCGCCGATTAAAATGGTTCTCCACTCCTTGCCACCTTCGCCACTTACTTCACCAATTTTCGCATCGGCCACCAGGGGCATTTGGTCTACATAATATACATGAGCATAATCCGGATCCGGAAGCCATTTTAAATGGGGCAGCAGGCTTTGGGGGATGTATGCCCAGATTTCATCACCGATATCTTCCACGGTTCCGGATGGCTTCGTATATTTACGGTTTTGAAGGTCATATTTCCAGGAGGTGAAAGCATGTAGCATGCCGTCATTGGCTCCTACAAAAACAACTGTTTCCCGGTCCCTGTTTGCCAGGTAATAACTCTGATAGCTGGTATCTCCGTACATCAAATGGTATTTGTTAGGTGGACGGGAAACCGCTGCCGGCGATGAGTTAATAATATCACCCAGTTTCCAGACTCCAATTGCCTGGTTATTTTCATCCCTGATAGTCCGGGGTCTCAGCCCTTCGATATCTTCGCCACGGATATATTTCATCAGATTTTCGGCTCGTTCATCAACGTCCCCACCCAGGTAATTGTATTCACAGGATTCATCATCAACACAAAAGACTCCGAAATAAGGTTTGATCAAGTCAAGATTGTCGGCATCGCCCTCAAAATTAAAAGCCACAACATTTCCGGTTCCAAACGCCTCGGGCTCACTAAGAGCATTGCTGGTATCTCCAATGAAAGTAAAGATTTTCCGGTCAGTGGCTGACCGCTCCAACAGTTTTTCTCCAGCCTCCCAAATCGGTGTGATTGCATTTTCATTAATTCTTACCCTGGATTCCGGTGCTGTATTGTATATATCCGGAAACGGGTTTTGACTCACATCATATTTTTCTACCCATGTATCTCCGTCTTCATCAGATTCAAACAACAGGATCTTATCCTCATAAACATTCAGACTGTATGAACCGTCATTATTTGCCCCAGTTGTATTTTCACGGATATTTCCCTTGCTGTCGACCCAAAGGTTCTGAAGGTATCCCAGCCATCTTACTTCATCATGGTTTGGAATGGTGGGTCGAAAAAAGGCCTGAAGGACATTGCCTTCACCTCGGCTTGTTGTGGCCAACACGGAGGCGGAAGTTCCTGAAGCTGCTTTTTCCAAAATACTGGCAAAGGCTCTGTTAAGCTCTTTTTCCAATTGGAGTGGATTGGTTACATAGAAATAGGTATCCGGTACCCCGTCTCCATCCTTGTCCCACTCACGATCTTCTGAATCCCCTCCCCACTTGGCCGCATACCATAGAGGATCTTTGAGCAAAGTGGCTGCAGGTTCACTGCTGGGGGTAAATGTTCGTTCGCGGGAGTATATTGTATCAGCTCCGGTTACCGTCCCACAAAGAGACATTGTGCTGTCTTCCCGGCCGGGTTCATCTCGATCCATCGGAGTATCCAGAAAATAAAGTTCCGTTTGGTCACACCGGCTGGCTATCTCAAGATAGATTCCATCTTTGTCAGTTCCGGAAATGATATATCCTATATGCATTAAAATTCCGGCCTCCTGATATTCCTTTGTTAGCTTTATTTTGACGCTATTATTTTCCTGCACCCAATATTCATAAAGGACGATGACATCCATGTCATGGTCTGCACCCTGCTCCACATCTTCGAAGTTAATCCTAAACTTACCATGGCTTTTGTCTTCGGCCATCTCTTCTACGAAAAAATCCACAATAGTTAAGGTCGGTTGAAATTGACCCGGGTTCGGATTAATGTAAGTACCCCCTTGCCATCTTACCGACTTACCAAAAGGCACAAGAGTGATTGTTTGATCACCCACAGGTATCTCAATTTCAGGGAGCGGTGAGGATAGGGCCACGGTATATGTACTAACTTTTTGTTTACCGGATAGATCAGGCCGAAGGTCCGTATTTCGGCCGTAATGGGCTACAGCGCCGGCATAATAACTCCCTTGTTTGGTAGGCTCTTCAGGACACAGACCCCTGACATCTCCCAAGCCATCCACTTCTTTTGGAGAACATGAACTATCATATTCAGTATCTACCTGACCAATAAAATGGAGACCTTCAATGTCACTAGAGATTTCATCCAAACGCTGCTGAACATGCAATGTATCCGCACCCAATGTGCGGCCGCTGCTCCAGCCGCTGGCTGCAAAGGCACTTCCCGGAAGCTGATCGGAATCATAAGATGGGTTTATGTCACTGATTACAAGCATGATCGGTTTAGCACAATAAAGTTCTTGATCTATATTATTTTCCCCCGGTTGTACAAATGGATCACTCCAGGCAGGTTTTGGAAGACCAAGAGTGGAATCCGGCGTAGTCCCTGAATAGTCATAATCCGAAGTGGGGTCTTGTCCATCAGCAAAATAACGTAGCGTTTCATACATCATCTCGGCTATTGGATTGCCCCAATCGGGAAACTCTCCCTGATTCATGGGGCGGCTTGTTACCCATCCACCATGGTATTTATAATCGCTATTTTGATAGTTACCATAATCAAAATCAACAATTCTAAATCTGTTGATGGTTTGGATAATTCCGTTAACATTAGAATTAAATTGCCCTGTGTTCAAATTAATCTCATCTCTAATGGATCCAATATTTTTTCTGAGAACGCCTCCAGACATGTTTTTCGCATAAGAACCCGTCATTAATCCAAAGTACATTTTATCCGTTTCGCCGTGCTTTTGAAGCAAACCGACCGGTTTATAAGGGCCAGTTTCTCCACCATACTGCCTACAGTTAAGGCCACACATGGAATTTGTTTCAACTTTTACCCTGACTATATAATCATCCATGGTGGAAGCAGGAATTTCAAGCTCTGTACTATAGGTTGTAATGATAGGACTATCATTTGGATTATCATCGGAATGCCGTAGATTTGTTGATGGTACTATTTCCCAACTGCCACCGGGAACTTTCCAAAGAAGTTGGTAATTGTCATCACCGGTGCGTTCCTCATGACGAAACTCAAACGAATGCCAGCCTTCAGAGAGAAAAACAGAACCATTGTGACCCAGGGGTTCGTCGTTTTGAATAGCACCTGCAATATCATCCGGAGTACCGGATTTACGCCCATGTCCTCCATACCAGTAAGATACCACTTCATCATCAACACGAAACTCAACTGCGTCATCGCCATTGGTGGCAAACTCGTAAGAACCCTCAGATGCGGCATAAATCTGCCCTCGAATGATGCTAAGATAGTAATTATGGCCACACCCTGGAGTAGTGGCAAATTGATTGTTATTGGAGCCAGTGGTATTGATGTTTCCGTTGGAAATAGACCCCGAACCACATAGCTGATATTCGACAGCCCACTCATTGACCAAAGCCTGAAATTCTTCAGCATTTCCTGGGTGGCTGTGTTGCAAAGTCTGGGAAGCATAAGTACAGCTGGCGTTATGATTACCACCATCCTGACAGGTATCTCCTGCTACCGGCCGTTCCTTGGCAACCCAGTTCCAGATACGAAACTTGGAATTATGCAATACCCGCATTAAGGGCGGATAATTACTGGTATCATTTCCAAGCGTTGTATTGGCAAACAAGTGTCGAGTCCCATTTGCCGGAAGTGATAGGGTTGTATAATCCCTGATATCATAACCATCCCTGGCAATACTTTCATACTCTTTACCCCAGGAATGAGCATCCTGTGGAATAAATACCCTTTCCAAAACCGTTTCTGTTTCCGTGTCAGTAGAACGATAACCTCCATAGAGAACCTTGCGCATGGTATCCATGCGGGACATGGTTACATAATTGAGGAAATCCCCGCTCCACTTGTTAGAGCAGGTCTTATCAGTGGTCACCGAGGAGGGTTCAAAACGATTGTTGTTATACACATAGCATTTATAGCTATCAAAGTAGCCATAATAATTGATATCCGGGTTATATCCTACATCGAGCTTACCGTCGCCGTTTAGATCCGAAGCGTCATTGTAGGCCTGGTAATACAACTTATGGTCTCTTCCCATCACCAGCATTACCATGGGTGGAGCTGTTGCTACGGTAAAAATGGGGCTGGCTTCATAATCCGCTATAACAGGCATAGCAGGTTCTACAGGTATCACAGGTTCATCAGCTTGTATCTCTGAAATACCGTTTAAACTTATTACACAAAAAACAAGTATTAAAATACTCAATATTTTTTTCATAACCCTGCTCTCCAAAAAAAGATTTCCTAAGAGATAAATCGAAAATGTAATCTTTTATATCTTTTCCACATGCCGATAAACGGCATCTATTTCAGACACTGAACCTCTTGGGCCATCGCCCTGGGTTTCCATAGTATAAATAAAGCTGATGCTGGTATTTACCTCGGATCCGATGGTATGCCGCCTGTTTCGAAAATCGACCATGGCCTCAACATTTTGGAATTCATCAATATTAATATCAACACTGGCCTTATCCCCATCAGTTGGATTTTGGACGGGAGTATCAAATCCCAACGCCTCATTTCGGAAAGCATCTTCGGCATCTGTATCTGGAAAGGTTATTGGAAGAGGTGGTTCATTATTGGGAGGAGAACCAGTTGTAACCGGAAGATCAATGCCGTCAAAATTTTCCTGAAAAAAAGCTTCAATCAACCTTGAAGTGACGTTGATACCCGTGTCAGCATTGTGAAAAGCAATTTTATAAAACTGATCGTTGGAAGCTATCTGCATTTCAGTTCTTGACGTATTGCTGAGGGAAACACTGATAATGGTAAGTATGACCAGAATTAGCATGGTAACAACCAGTGTGGAGCCTTTTTCATCGGACACCCGTTTATTAAAAAAAAGAGGCAGATTTTTATCCATATGTTTCACCTTTTTCATGGTCTGTTTTTTACCTGCTGAAGCACCACCTGTCTTTGTTCACCGCGATTGTCATAAACCACTATAACCCGGATGGTTTTTGTATTCTCGATCACGTGGTCTTCGGCAATATTCCAGAAGATATCGTATATCTCGTAAGTCTCTGAAAAATCGGCATCATTGCCATTTTCTCCAATGAACCCCAACCCATCCTCACCATGCCCGTCCTCATTTTCATTATGGCCATCTATAAGGTTAGCATGGTTATAGGGTAACGCCAGTAATCGTTCCATTGTTTCGGAAGCCAATGCTGTAGCATCGGTAAGTCTTCTTGATGAAGCATTGAGGTTCATGGAAGATATCTGGAGGGAAACCACCGCCAGCATGCCAATGGAAAAGATGGATATGGCGATCAATACTTCAATCAGTGAAAAGCCGTTTTCTGTTACAACAGATCTGTCTCTCATCATTTTTTCCTCTTATTGCGGATTGGCAAGTCCCATGTTGCGCAGCATGGCAGTGCTGTAAAGGATGATGCGGCGAAACCTGTCGCCGGTATCAGGTGTGTATATTTCCTCTCCCTGCAAATTTTCATATATCATATTATCTGCTCCACCCAGAAAAAGCGCTGGAAGTGTATCTCCTGAACGGGCAACCAAAGTTATTTGGACAGCACGAATATCTTCTATGCTGCTGGTTACATTGCCGGCATTATCATCGTCCAGCCGGCCACCGTTTTCATCCAGGTACACGAAATTCAAAGCATCAATATTGTAGGCAATGGCATGAAGATTACCTGCTCCTGTAGCTCTCCCAAAATCACCATTTGTATTGATGCCGTACCGGATTCGCTCATTGGACTCCCAGGTGGTGGAATCTACCATGAGGGTGCCATTTCCATCACTGTCGGTGGTAAAAGTAAATGAATCCACATCGGCCTGTTCGATTTCGGCTCCGGCATTGCCTGTGGGATCATAGCCCGCCATACGGATTTCCCTGGTCATAAGCGTAAGCGCTGTCCGCGCGCCCTGTTGCATATCCACAATTGCGTTGTGGGTAACATGAATTTGCTGCTGGGAGTAAAGAAAACCAACCACCAATGTCAAAATGACACTTCCGACAGCTATGGCAATCAGCAATTCAATCAGGCTGTATCCGCTTTGCTTTTGTTTCATTCTTCTCATTTTCTTTGTACCTAAAAGTATACTGAGAGGCGTTTGCATTTTTTATAAAACCCGGTGTCAGTGTTGAATACTGATGCTTCCGGCAACGGTTACTTCCACTGTAATATTGCGTTTTCCATTGGTTAACTCGATATTGATGCTCTCTTTATTTTCGTCATCATGCCCGACAGGCTGATTGTTTTCATCAACCGGCAGCCCCCGGCTATTAAATATGAACCGCTCCCCTTGGGCAATATTGACTTCTACGCCACCCGAATATGACGTGCCTGACAATATTGCATCAGAAGTCAAATCCTTAATGGTGGAACTCGCCCCTTTTCCGGTGGTAAAAATGGCCTCGACATTGCGGTTACGCTTGATGGCCTCCATCCTCGCTCGCTGAAGATCAGTCATAATTTCCCTTGCGGCAGCACCTATCTGAGAATTTGATCGCCAGGATATGGCATTGGGTATGGCAATGCCTGCCAGAATACTTATAACGGCAATAACCACCATCATTTCAATGAGTGAAAAACCCTTTTGGTTATTCATAGTGATCCTTTTTCAAATTGGTTTTTTACTTATCTCATTTTCCCATATGGATATTATGGGGCTCGTCTGTTTTTCAGATAAACCGGCTTGCAACCGGATATGCGAAAGTGCAACTTTCGCACTCCGGCATTGGAACTTTCCTCTTTCTTTTTTCACTGATCACTCGTTGCTCGTTGCTCGTTGCTCGGCATTACTTTGCATAACCCAGGCATTAAATTCCCGGGCTTGCTTTTCAAATTCTTCCTGTCTTTTTTGGTAAGACTCAACCTGTGCATTAAATTCTGAAACCATTTTTCGAAAATCGTTGAATTCTTCCGGTGATGCATCTTCGGAAGGGTTTGCGGCTTGAATGGAGGCTCTTTTTTCCTGAAGTGCTTTGTAGATATTATCCAATTCTTCTTTGGTTTGATTCAAGCTTTGGGCATTTTTCTTTACATCACAATTTTCGCTGTCTGTTCCTATCCCCTTATCAGATTCCGCGGGCACCGATTCCGTTGTTTCATTGATTTGGGGACTGTTTTTAAAAGAAAACATTGTTTTAAAAGTTTCATGCTGTGATCGCGGTACCTGAGTCAGGTCATCGGTAAAACGTAAATTTCCATTTTCATCCCTGTATTGATACATCTGAGCCCATGCCGAAATGGCAAAAAACCATAGACAAACGGCTAAAACCAAATATCGAATAACCATCAAAACTCCTTATTATTATTATTATGAACTTTTCAATCATCTGCCATGCGGGCGTTGCCATTAATATTTACAAAAATCCGAATGGTTCTTCCTGAACTATTCGTCAAAGTAACATTGCCCATGGGACTGACCAACCCGCCCCTGCTGTTATAAGTTAACACACGGCCTGAGCCGAATGTTGCATCCATCTGCACTCCGGCCGGCAGAGTATGGGTTTTGATATTCCAATCATTAATGTTCGGATTCCACTTTTCTGTTTTGTATGTGTTTTCTGTTTCAGAAAACTCTATTCGGGTGGTTGCATTTGCCTTGATCGAATAAATTCGCGCATCCTGAATTGATAAAAGCACCTGGCGACCGGCTTCTCCTAACCGGGAGCTGTTTATCCAAAATAACCCATTAGGTATTGCAATGGATGATAAAATGGCCACCACGCTAAGAACCATCATCAATTCGATCAATGTAAATCCGGGCGAATTTTTCATTTTGCAAATTCTCCACACGCCTATAATAGTAACTCTTTAATACAAATTTTGTGCCATGTTTAAAATTAAACCTTTTCTCGGGTAACTGTTTTTTCGTCATTCCGGCAAAAACCGGAATCCAGTGTTTCAAATTAAACCTGTTCCCAGGTAACCCTCAAAACTTCTTCACAGGTGGTGACTCCTTCCAGAAGTTTTTTCAC
>SKTL01000399.1 GCA_007122555.1 Thermomicrobiaceae bacterium
CAGAGCGTTCGCATCTGAGTCGTTACGTCGAATGGATCTTCTCCTGCCTGAACCCGGAGTATCGCCTGCGCTTCGGCGCTGCGGTAGAAGAGCGCCTCACCGGCGCTGACATGCTGGTTCCATGCCCGCTGGAACGCGGTCACCCTGTCCCGATGGCGCGCCAGCACTTCGGGGACCGCATGGTAGACGACCGTCGATCCTGTTCGACCTCTGAACGCGTAGCGAAGACCAAGCCTGGCGGACTGAGAAACCGACTCGGGCGGATCAGCGATGAATCGCGGGATAATGTATCGAGGAGCGCTGAAAGGAGACAGCAACTCGTCCAGCGCGGCGGCGAAGCGGTCGCTCGACGCCTCGTCAACTCCCGCCAGGTAACAGCGAAAGTATCCGTCTTCCTGAATCACCACCCGCAGGTACGCCTCCGTAACAGACTCGGGCAATTCCCCAATCTCCCGCAACGAATGCAGCAAAGCGGCTCCGAAGTCCTCAAGATTGTCCTGAGGCCCGCGGGACGTTAACGTTGCGTGAAATGATTGCGCCAGCCAGTAGGAGCCTCCCGCTGCGATACCGAGCGGCATCATCCAGGCAACCGGATCAAGACCGGATGCAGCAACCCCGGCAATCGCGGCGCCGGTCGCCAATCCGGTCACGATTCCCCTCGTCCGCAGACTCGCCACAGATTGTCCCGAGCCGTCGTCTCGCATAACACGGTAGTTCGGCGGCCCGAGTGAGCGTCCAACATGTATGCGGACGGTCCGGACTTCATTGTTTTCGTAGGGTTCACCGATGCTCCAGCGCTCCCGGGCCTGATGACGTTCAGTCGCCCGGCGAAGGAGATTCCTGTTGATCCGGCTCATCGACTCGACATCCGGCGGCCCGAACGGCGACAGCTCGTGGTGAACATGCGAGACCCCGGATTCGATCTCCCCTTCACGATTTGGCGCAAAATACGAGCGATGCTTGCGGACGAAACGCTCGTAGTCCGCGACGCCACGAGGGTGGTCAGGATCAATGCAGACGACATCCCAATTGTTGGCGAGTTTCTCCGGCCAGTCCGGGTCGAGTCGCAACGATCGGCCGCGCATCTGATGAACCGCGGTCGCGGTGCTGGCGGTCGTCAGGTCCACCAGGACATTAACCCGTCGAGCATCCCATCCCTCGCCCAGAAGCCCTCGCGTACCGACCAGGCACTGGCAGCCGCCCTCCTGATAGAAGTCCGTAATAAGCGGAACGTATCGGCGTGATCCCCAGCCGGCGCCGGGCGCGGTCACTAGCACAGCGCTCGCCTGGACAGGCGCGTCGCTGCCCGAGACTGCAGCGAACTGCAGCCGGTTGGCCAAGTCTGGTTCCCGTGTCGCAAGCCAGCGCTGAAAGCGCACTGCGGTCTCCCGAGAGCAGGCGACGGTCTGCGCCGTGAGCAGCAGCGGGTTCAGTCGTGCAACATCCGCATCCGCCAGCAGCGTTTCGAGCAGGAGAATGGCGCTTCCGGCCTGGGGATCGAGCACTCCGCGAAGTCTGGCGACAAGTTCACTGCTGGTCCGCTCGTAATCACACAGCACCAGCCCCCGAAGATCGGGCCCGAGCTCATCGGACTCCACACCGAGGATCGTCGCGACCGCCAGGCCCTTGCTTGCCGAGTGCGCAAGCACCCGGTCGATCGGGGAAACATGCCGCCGGATGCCCCGGCTCGTCAGCACGTACCCGAGCGACGGCAGGGCTTTCCGGATCGCTTCCCATGCGAGGTGATCATCCTGCTGATCACTCAGTCGCAAGCAATTGACTGCGTAGTCTTCGATGAGCGCAACCCAGTCGTCAGCCGTCATCGGCTGACGGTGTGGTTCGCGCAAGCGGACTCCCTCGGGCGGATCAAAATCAAACCGATGACAGAGCTTCAGCGATGCCCGCGCAAGCTCCGGATGATCGCGCTCGAATCGGACCCAGCTAGTCCCGGCGCCCTGCTCTGAAAACCGGACCAGCGCGCGTTCCTGAATCCAGGTCAGAAACGCGCGGCTGGCGAATCGATGGTCGAGCATCCGTGTTATGAGCTCTTCAAAGCGAAGATGCTGCTCGGCGATGTACTCTGCTTCCTGCGGCAGCGGCCGGGTCAGGTACCCGAGCTCCTGATAAGGGGCGAGATCACCCTCTTTGACAACCGCAGGCGTCGGGACTTCAAAGTCCGCGTAGCCAAAGAGATGCCGGTAGAGATCCGCCTCACGCTCGCTCAAATCGTGGGGAGGGGTTGCGGTCAGGCCAACGACGAGTGTCTCATCACCAAGGACGTCAACAAGCGCTCGAACCAGATATCCCCACATCTCCAGCAAATGATGGCACTCATCCAGCACGACGGTGCAGCGCGGAAACGCGGAAACGCGTTCAACCAGTTGCTGGCCATTCGGATGAAGAAGATCCAGCAATCGCTCCGGCTCATCCCCGCGAGCGATCATCCGGCGAGCGCGCCGCCGGTACCGGCTGAGATCACGCCGGTACTGGCGGCTATCGGACTCCTGGAGCCGTTCGATCTCACGCCGCGCCACGCTTGCGGGAATGTCGCGGTCTCGCTGCAACGACTGTCGCCAGAGATCAATGACGACGTCGTCAAGCTCCTCGTGCTCCGGATTCAGGTTGCAGAGAGACTGATAAGTCAGAAAGGAGATCGGGGCATCATCAAGGGGATCCGTTGTCGCCGGAACGGTCGGAGGCGGGAAATTCGCCCATTCACTCGCCCACTGATGCTGAACGGCCGTATTGGGACAGAACACGATCGCCGGATTGCCGGCGCGTCGGATGATCTCCAGACCAAGCGCGGTCTTTCCAGAGCCGGGAGGCATGACCAGATAGCAGCGATGCTGATGATCGGGGGAACGATTGTCATAAGCATCAAGCGCCAGTGACTGATAGCGACGGAACGGCCAGCGAAATCTGCTGGCGGAAAGGCGTTGCTGAAGGTCGGTCGAATCCGCCGGCATCGTCACGCTACCGCTCGTTTCAGGCTGCCGTGACCTCCCCGCGACGTCGCGGGTGAACTGGCTTTTTGGCGAATACGAAACAGAGTGAACCCGAGGCGACAATAACGCCGAGAATCGTGAACGCCAGGCGGTAGTCGCCAATGCTGTCCGCCATGAGCCCGGCCAGAATAGGCCCGCCCATCATGCCGATCATCACGATCAGGCCGGACAGGCCCATAATCGTGGCGAACGACTTCCGGCCGAAATAATCAGCTCGAATCGGCATCATCAGCACGCCGCGAACCCCGTGGGCGATACCCTGGATCACCGCGAAGGCGATAACCATCCAGAAGGCGCTCGCCCATCCGAGAATGACGATAGCCAGTCCGGAGCCGAGCATGCAACCGGCGGCCAGATACGGCTTGTTCAGGCGGTCGCCGATGAATCCGCCGAAGAGATTGCCGAAGATTGAACAAGCGGTCAGCAAGGCGATAATGCTCGCTCCGAGCGTAAGACTGTACCCCAGGCTCTCATTCATATGGACCACCGCATGCACCATAATCGTGCCGACGACGAGCACCCCGAGCGCGTGACCCACCGAAATAAGCCAGAACGCAGGTGTGCGGACAGCCTGTCGCGGGGTGAAGTCCAGGCGGTCGTCGTACGCAATCGGCGCGCGTTCCTCACCGTCCTTGCCGGTGTCATCTTCCACCTCGTCACCGTCCGGACGGAGACCATACTGTTCCGGGGTGTGCCGGAACACCTGGGCGAGCGGAACACCGACAAGGAGAATGATTACCCCGGATCCGAACGCGGTGGAGCGCCATCCGAAGGTCGACAGCGAGACAGCAACGGCCGGGACCATCAGCCCGCCCATTCCCATGCCAACATGGACGATCCCCATGGCGCTCGAACGTCGTCGGGAGAACCAGTTAACGACGGTCGCGCCGATCGATTTGAAGCCGGCCATACTGACGCCGATGGCCATCAGCAGAAATGTCGCGTAGAACGTCCAGAGCGAGTTGATCTGGCTGAACAGGATGAACCCGAAGCCGAAGATGACCATACCTGCGGTCATCACCAGTCGCGGGCCCCATTTATCCAGCATCCATCCCTGGATCGGGCCGAGAAGACCGCTCTCAGCTTGCTGGGCCGAGAAGGCAACGGAAAAGGCGGTTCGACTCCAGTTGAACTCTTGCTGCATGACAAGAACATACGAACCGAATGCTTGCATCAACAGTCCAGTAGTAATAGCCTGAACCCAGATACCAGCAGCAACGATCCACCAGCCGTAAAAGATGCCGCTGGCTCGACGTCGCACCCAATCGGTGCTAAGCAACGAGGATTCCTCTTTCTGTGTCCCGCAAGGAAGCAAACGTGGTGTTCGTCCCTTGACACTCCGCCCTGAATCGGGCGCGGACGACGTGCCGCCGTCCCACGTTATGTTCTACCATGCCGTCGACGATCGTCAATGTCGGCCGGGCAATCGTACGGCAGAACAAATTATTCGGACGGCGCGTCGTACCATTCGGGCGGGCCAACGTTAGTGATGCTGATATGGGTCATCGACTGACCCGGAGCCGCCCCGTGCCAGTGCTTCTCGCCCGGTCCAGTATAAATCACGTCGCCCGGGTAGATCATTGTTTCATCTGCTTCATCACCAACCCGGCCCTCACCCTCGAGAACGAACAGAATCTGTTCGCCCGGATGCATGTGCCAGTGTGTTCGCGCGCCATTCTCGAACTTGACCACCGAAAGGCTCATTCCGCCTTCCCGCTGGGTATCGAGCACACGTTGAAGCCAGACTTCGCCGGTAAACGTGTCTCCCTGTGACGCGCGCGTTTCGCCTTTGCGAACGATATTCACGGCCACGCTCTCCTTACATCGTGCATCGTCATCGCCAGACTCACTGGGTTCATCCTAAAGGAGCGCCGGAACCGTGTCTACACCGGCGTGGCCCTCAGAATCGCGCCAGAATTGCTCCTCCTGCGGCCGTCAACACGACCACCAGCCACGGGGGCAGCTTCCAGAACGCCAGCATTCCGAACGCCACCAGCGCAAGCGCGAAATCGAGCGGTCGCATGATTGCGCTGGTGAAAACCGGGTCGTACAGCGCGGCCAGGAGCAGACCAACAACCCCGGCATTGATCCCTTTCAACGCCGCCTGGAAACCGACGCGCGTTCGCAACTGGTCCCAGAAAGGTAACGCGCCGAACACCAGGAGAAACGACGGGACAAAGATCGCTACGAGCGCGATTCCCCCGCCGATCCAGCCGGCCGGCGATTGCGTTGAGACCGCGCCGAGGAAGGCGGCGAAGGTGAAAAGCGGACCGGGAACCGCCTGCGCCGCGCCATAACCGGCCACGAAGTCGTCCGGATTGACCCAGCCGGTGGGCACGACCTCCGACTGGATCAGCGGAAGCACGACGTGTCCCCCGCCAAAGACGAGCGAGCCGGTTCGGTAGAAGCTGTCAACTAGCTCCAGCGAGTAGCTGTCTGATACGGCGCGCGCCAGCGGCAATCCGCCCAGCAGCAGAAAGAAAAGGGCGAAGCAACCGATCGCCAGATTTCGGCTGACGGGCACATTCAGCGGGGAGATCCGGCCCAGCTCGTTGCGAGTCAGAAACATCCAGCCGATGATCCCCCCAAGGACGATCACGCCAACCTGCACCCCGACGACCGGCCAGGCGAGCACCAGTATCGCGGCGGCTATTGCGATGGACGCGCGCTCACGATCCGGACAGAGGTTTGTCGCCATTCCCCAGAGCGCCTGCGCGACCACGGCCACCGCGACGATTTTCAGTCCGTCCAGCCATCCGGAATCGGCGACATCTCCCCACTGCGTGACTCCGTAGGCGAACAGGATCAAGGCGATCGCCGATGGAAGCGTGAACCCGAGCCAGGCGCCGAAGGCGCCGCGTATTCCGGCGCGCGTCAGTCCGATGGCGATGCCGACCTGGCTGCTCGCCGGACCCGGCAGAAACTGACAGAGCGCGACGATGTCGGCGTAGGTCTGCTCATCAACCCATTTCCGTCGCTCGACGAACTCCTCGCGGAAATATCCGAGATGAGCAACTGGACCGCCGAACGACGTGAACCCGAGCCGGGTAAAGATCGACAGCACTTCAAACGCCGAACTACGACCATTTAACCCGGACTCGTGTGCTGATGTATCGTCCACCACGATCTCCCAAACCCCGCGACGCTGAACAGGTGATGCCAACACGCGCAGATCAGGTCAATAACGTCGCCGAGATTACGCCTCGCGTCAAGTTGTCGCGCAGAATCTCGTCAGCCGGGCCGATCACCCGGGCGCCGAACCCGGCAGCCCGCCGGATGCGGTACGATTCCACGCCGGGACGTGACCCTGATATGAACGGATTGGACACGTGGAACGAGTGCCATCACTGGAAACACCGGAGCGGATTCTGATCGTCGGCGCGCATCCGGACGACCCCGATGCGTTTTGCGGAGGGTCAGTTGCAGCCTGGACGGACGCCGGAGCGGAGATCTGGTACGTGGTCGTGACATCTGGTGACAAAGGGGTTCCCGATCCGGATACAGATATCTCTACGTTTACCGAGACTCGGGAACAGGAACAGCTCAACTCAGCAGAGTATCTCGGCGCGCAGGGGGTAACGTTCCTTCGGTATCTGGACGGGGAAGTATTCGACTCGCTGGAACTGCGGGAGCGAATTACCCTGGAGATTCGCCGGTTCAAACCAGACCTGATCATTACCCATGACCCGCTCACGCGTCAGTACCGGCAACATCCTGATCATCGCGCGGTCGGTTTCGCCACGATTCACTCGGCATTTCCCAGCAGTCACCTGTCGACATTCTTTCCGCAACACGCCGAGGAAGGCTTCGAGCCACACGTGACGAGACAACTGCTGCTCTTTGGATCCGACCGGCCGGACACCTTCATCGATATCGGGGCAACGTTCGAGCGTAAGATCGAAGCGCTAGAGATGCACGTAAGCCAGGAAGCGGCGTTTCACGGCGCGCTCCGGGAGCGAATGAGGAATCGAGCCGAAGGGTTCGGCCGTGATTCCGGCCAATATGAACTCGCCGAGGCGTACCTGTTTGTCGATCTGGGGTAGGCAACGAGCGTCATCGAGAAACGCCGGGGATTCCCCCCGGCGTTTCATTTCATAGCCGGGCTAATCGGCCACGACCAGCTGTGCGTCTATCGTGATTCCGACCTTTTCCCCGACCATAACGCCTCCGGCTTCCAGCGCCTGATTCCAGGTAAGGCCGAATTCCTTACGATCGATCTCGGTGCTCCCGCTCACGCCGAGCCGGGCGCCGCCGAACGGGTCACTAATGACATCGGTAAGCGCCGTATCCAGCACGACCGGGCGCGTCACATCCTTGATCGTCAGTTCCCCATGCACCGCGTACCGGCCATCGCCGTGCGGCTCGATGGATGTACTCGCGAACCTGATCGCCGGATATGACTCGACATCGAAAAAGTCCGCCGAGCGCAGATGTCCGTCCCTGTTCTCATCGCGCGTGTCAATGCTGGACGGATCGATCTCCACATTGATCGAACCCTCTTGGATCGCCTCGGGATCGAACTCGGCGAGGCCGGAAAACGAGGTAAAGCTCCCGCGCACCGTCGAAATCATCAAATGCCGCACGGAAAACCCGATCTCGCTGTGAGACGGATCGATTGTCCACTGTCGGACTCGGACTTGCGTGGCTGTCTGCTGCGTCACTGAAAAACCTCCAGATAAGTACGTCTCGCGAAGTCCCTACGAGGATGATAGTGATAATGGTCGAGGATGTCAAGGGATCTGCTACAATAGGTTGAGGAAGCGCTAACTGAGGGAAGAAGCCGTGACACAGGTACACCACGAACTGGAAAACTGTCCGGTCGCGCGAGCAGCGAAGCTGTTCGGGGATCACTGGACATTGTTGCTGATTCGTGATCTCGCCAGCGGATGCCGGCGATTTCAACAGCTGCAGGTGTCCACCGGTATTAGCCCGGGTGTGCTTTCGTCGCGCCTTCGCATGCTTGAAGGAGCGGGGTTGATCACCCGTAAGCAGTACCCCGAAATCCCTCCGCGCGTGGAATACAGCCTGACCGAAAAAGGGCGAGCGGCAGTTCCGTTGATCGACCAGCTTCGTCTGTACGGCGAGGTCTGGCTCGAAGATGTCGACTGTCCCGCGGACGCAGACGCGGAAACGGATGCGCAGCCCGACGCACAAAGAGCCGTCTAGTCCTCCCGTCTCAGCCTGGTTTCGCGTTTTAACCGCGGAGACCGGACTGAGAGCTAGCGCTTGCCTTGATTCACGGCATGTGACATGCGGCAATTTATGCGCGGCGTCGGTCCCCCGGTGTCGCATCTGAGACTCGCCTCACTTGGCAGGTCATGTATACAGTTAAAGGCGTTTTGTTTGATGGCCTTCTCCGATTTTCGGAGTTGGCGGACGGAAGGAGTATCTTTCAATGGCTCAGAGTTCACTACTCGGCTATCCACGGATAGGCAGGAAGCGTGAGCTCAAGCGCGCTGTTGAGCGTTTCTGGTCTGGTAAGAACCAGGAGCAAGACGTTATCAATACCGCGAGTGAGATCCGCAAGGCTGCCTGGTCCATCCAGGACAAGCACGGGATCGATCAGATTCCTGTTAATGATTTCTCGTATTATGATCATGTGCTCGACACGATCTGCCTGACCGGGCTCGTGCCGGAGCGTTATAACTTCAATTCCTCGAAGGTTGATATTGAGACCTATTTTGCGATGGCTCGCGGCGCCAAGGGTCAGCCGGCGCTGGAACTGACGAAGTGGTTTGATACCAATTATCACTACCTCGTGCCGGAATTTGATGCAGGCGCCCCGAAGCTCGCCAGCGACAAGCCATTCGTCGAGTTCGACGAGGCCAAAAAGGAGCTTGGCCGCACACCGAAGCCGGTTCTGGTCGGCCCGGTAACGCTGCTCCTGCTTGGCAAATCGCACACCAAGCCCCTGGCCGAGCACCTGGCTGATCTACTCCCGATCTACGCCGA
>SKTL01000096.1 GCA_007122555.1 Thermomicrobiaceae bacterium
ACCACCAGCCCGATACCCTGGGCAGGGAGAACGTGCATGGAAGAACATATCGTCCTATCGCAGGTCACGAAAGCATTTCCCGATGCCGACGAGCCAGCGATACGCGATGTTTCGATTTCCATTGAACGTGGAGAGATCGTCGCACTCCTGGGGCCATCTGGATGCGGAAAGACCACCACGCTGAGGATCATCGCCGGATTTGAGAAACCTGATTCAGGCAGTGTGAGCATCGCAGGGCGCGTGGTCGCCGATCACGAAGGGTTCCTTCAGCCAGAGCATCGCGGCGTCGGTATGGTGTTTCAGGATTACGCGCTTTTCCCTCATCTCAACGTTCGAGACAACATCGCGTTCGGCCTGCGACGCTGGGACCGGAAGCGTCGCAATGAGCGGGTAAGCGAGCTGATCGAGCTCAGCGGACTATCCGACCTCGAAGATCGATATCCCCACCAGTTGTCCGGGGGACAGCAACAGCGTGTGGCTATGGCGCGGGCGCTCGCTCCGGAACCGCACGTACTCCTGCTGGATGAACCGTTTTCGAATCTCGATACCGAATTGAGATTTCAGATGCGCGCCGAGGTGCGCAACCTGTTGAAACAGGTCAATACGACGGCGATCCTGGTGACCCACGATCAACAGGAAGCCATGATGATGGCGGATCGCATGGCCGTCATGCTTGATGGCCGCGTCGAGCAGATCGATGCTCCGGACGTGATTTACCACTACCCGGCTACCCGAGCAGTCGCGAAGTTCGTCGGCCAGGGCACGTTCGTTCCGGCAACGGTCGCCGGGTCGGTCGCCGAGTCAGACCTCGGCCGTTTCGAACTCGAGCGCGACAGCGCCGCCGAGAAAGTCGATCTTCTCCTTCGGCCGCGTGATGTCACGCTGGAAGTTGATCCCGACGGCATCGCGTATGTCGTATCGCGAACATTCCAGGGAGCCGAGTTCACCTACCTGGTGCAACTACCCTGCGGTGTGCAGCTGATTTCCAATCAGCCGTCACACGTGGATGTCTCGCCTGGCGCCCGAGTGCGGGTTCGCTGTAATCGGGTTCGACTAGCTGCATACGACAGCTACTCGCAAGTGGCGATGACGTCTCCACCGCCGGAGATTGCCGCTCCGTCACTCTCGGATCTCAGCACATCGAGTATTGCGCCGGCGCCCGGAGCCAGTACCGACGATTCCGAGCAGTAAGACAAGTGGACTGATCAGCGAGCTTCGACAGTAAGCCTCGCCAATCGCGCAGAACAGGAAATGAAACCGCCCGGCACACGTGGCCGGGCGGTTTGCTATCTGAACCATTGGCGTAGACGTTCGCCTACTCTTCTTCGCTGTCCTCGTATTGCTTCTTGATGTCCTCGAGCACTGAAGGATCAGTCAGCGTCGTCGTGTCTCCAACAACGCGTCCTTCGGCGATATCTCGAAGCAGGCGTCGCATAATCTTGGCGCTGCGCGTCTTGGGCAGCTCAGCGGTGAAGAAGATGCGATCTGGTCGGGCAATCGGGCCGATCTTGTTGGCGACGTGCTGCCGCAGCTCTTCGCCAAGTTCCCAGTTCGCTTCCACGTGACCGCGCGGAGTCACGAACGCGGCGACCGCCTGACCCTTGAGCTCGTGGGTTACACCAATGACCGCCGCTTCAGCGACCGACGGATGGCTTACCAGCGCGCTTTCCAGCTCCATCGTTCCCAGCCTGTGTCCGGCGACATTGAGGACGTCGTCCACACGACCCATGAGCCAGAAGCAGCCGTCTTCGTCCCGCCGGGCGCCATCACCTGTGAAGTAGATCTCCGGGCCGAACATGTTGAAATACTGGTTCACATAGCGCTCGTCGTCGCCCCACACCGTTCGCGATATTGCCGGCCACGGGCGCCGCAGGATGAGATATCCACCTTGCCCGTCGGGAACCGACTCGCCCTTCCCGTTAACGATATCCGGTTCGATGCCCGGGAATGCGTGCGTTGCTGACCCGGGTTTCAGCGTCGTGATCCCTGGTAGCGCGCTGATCATGATCGCGCCCGTCTCCGTCTGCCACCAGGTATCGACGACCGGAACCTCGCCGCGACCGATGTTGTCGCGGTACCAGATCCAGGCTTCGGGGTTAATCGGCTCGCCGACGGTGCCAAGCAGGCGAATCGAGGACAGATCATGCTTCTCCACGTGCTCGGTTCCCCACCGCATGAAGCCGCGAATCGCCGTCGGCGCAGAATAGAGCACACTCACCGCTCGACGCTCGATAATGTCCCAGAATCTGTCCTGCGCCGGGTAATCGGGCGCGCCTTCATACATGACCGTCGTCGCGCCGTTAGCGAGCGGACCGTAAACAATGTAACTGTGACCGGTCACCCAGCCGATGTCCGCGGTACACCAGAAAATGTCCTCATCCTTGAGGTCGAGCACCCATTTTGCGGTCGCATATGCGCCCGTGAGATAGCCGCCAGTCGTGTGCAGCAGACCCTTTGGCTTTCCAGTCGTTCCAGACGTGTACAGAATGAACAGCGGATGTTCGGCGTCGAGCGATTCCGGTTCGCAGTAGCCGCCGTTCGACGTCTGCATTGCGTCGTGCCACCAGACGTCGCGACCGGCGCGCATTCGTACAGGATGCACCTGTCGGCCGAGTCGCTGGACAACCACCATCTTTTCGACGTTCGGGGTGTTCTCCAGCGCGCGATCGGCATTGTCTTTGAGTGCGACCACGGAGCCGCGCCGGTAACCGCCGTCCGAGGTGACCACGAGTTTGGCCCCGCAGTCGTTAATGCGATCGGAAAGCGAATCCGGGCTAAACCCGCCAAAGACCACCGAATGGGGAGCGCCGATTCGTGCGCAGGCAAGCATCGTGATCGCCAGTTCAGGGATCATCGGCAGATAGATGGCGACACGATCTCCCTTTTTGACGCCCAGACGCTTCAGCATGTTCGCAGCCTGGTTCACCTCGCGATAGAGATCCTGGTAGGTGAGGATTCGCTCATCACCCGGTTCGCCTTCCCAGATGATCGCCGCTTTCGTTCGGCGCCAGGACTTGATGTGGCGGTCGACGCAGTTGTAGGAGACATTGAGCTTCCCACCGTCGAACCACTTGACCCACGGCGGATTCCAGTCCATGACTGTATCCCACGGCTTGTCCCAGTCGAGCTCCGAAGCCAGCTCCGCCCAGAAGCTTTCAGGGTCCTTCGCCGCCCGTTCGTAGATCGAAGGATCATTAACGTTCGCCTGCTTGACGAACTCCTCGGACGGCTTATACGTGCGCGTTTCGGTCAGCAGACCCTCAATCGTTCCGCCCTGGTCTTCAGCCATGTCGACTCCTTTCGCCCCATTTCGTCCGAACGATGGTCCGGACCTCTGCACCCTGTCCGTTCGTTAGATCGATTCGGGTAATCGGATTCCCACTATGTTCAGCAACATCCTAACCGAGAAGGACACACTCGAAAACCACCACCCATCATTGTTCAGTCCGCCCGGGCTGGTCAGACGGATTGAATGCGCGGTCAAACGCCATCCAGATTGTCTTGGAGAACGGGTAGAAGAACATCGGGAAAGCGATCGTAAACAGCACTCCTCCGGCGATCATTTCGCGAACTGGCGGGTCCGGCCACGTCAGCACGAACGTCGTAATCATGAGAGCGACAAACAAAAGCTCCGTTGCAATGATGTTAACGCCCATCGCGCCGGTCCAGTAGCCCTCTTCACGCTCGAACCGCAATTCGCACCCGGGACAGTTCGGTCGCAACGTGAACCAGCGAACGTAGAGCCCGCGTTGACCGCAACGAGGACACGCCTTCGTCCAACCGCGCCATGCGAGGAGGAACGTTCGGCGAGCGGAGATCGTTTCTGCGTTGGAAATACCGGAGGCTCCCACATCCATCCTTTCGGTCTGCCCCAACCTGATTCTCATGATACAGAAGATTCCCGAGACAGGCGATGAACGGCGATGATTCCCGGGTGTTGCGGCGGGGACTGACACTCCGCTATGGTTTCACGGGATTTTCCCGACCGCGAGTCAGATCGCGGCGGGTACACTATCGCCTGAAATGCGCTCACTTCAACCTCGGAGCCATCGTGCGCGTTGTGACCATGCGAGAGTAGCGAAGTCGGAAGAAATCTAGTGACAGTCCGCACCAGTCAGTGTAGGATAGTCGCGGCTTTGCTCCCGGCCGGATCGCGCGACCGGTCGGTGGATCGAGGGAGACGGAACAGGGAGGACCATGGCGGACTGGATTCGCTGCAAACGTGGGGTGGTACTGGGTTCACTCGTCCCCCTTCTTGCATTGACGCTCGCCGGATGTGGTATCACCGGAGGTGAGGTTCAGTCGGCGAACGAACTTGCCGGGGATAACGCCAGGTCGATCTGGAACCTGTTCGTTCCAATCTTCTGGCTATCCGTTGTCATTTTTGTGCTTGTTCAGGGAGCCCTGATCTGGGCTGTGATCAAATTCCGGTATAAGGATGGCGACCCTCCGCCGGCTCAGTTGCACGGCAACACGAAAGTTGAGGTCGCCTGGACGATCGCTCCCGCGATTATCCTGGCAGTCATTCTGGTTCCAACCATTACCACCATTGCCGATCTCGCAAGCGAGCCGGACGATCCGTACACCATCGACGTCATCGGCCACCAGTGGTGGTGGGAGTTCGATTACGAAGACGACGGGTTCGCCACCGGAAATGTCATGCATATTCCGGTCGATCAACCGATTCGTGTTCGGATGACAGCTTCCGATGTCATCCACAGCTTTTACGCGCCACAGCTTTTCGGGAAACAGGATCTCATTCCCGGACGTGAGACGAATATCTACTTCACTGCGGAACAGACTGGCGAATTCTACGGCCAGTGTTACGAATTCTGCGGCGTGCAGCACGCGAACATGCATTTCCGGATCATGGTCCACGAGCAGGATGAATTCGACGACTGGGTCGCCTCGCAACAAGCGGGCGCGCTTGAGCCTGAGCCGGATACGCTGGAGGCCCAGGGCAAGGAAGTCTTCTTCCAGCCCGGCGCCGCCTGCCACGCCTGTCATGCAATTGACGGCGCTGTCGCCGAGGACGGTACCGAAGCAATCGGACAGGTCGGTCCGAACCTGACGAATCTCGGCGATCGGCCGATTATCGGCGCCGGATCACTTGAAAACACTCCCGAGAATCTCCGGGACTGGATCCGCGATCCGCACGAGTCGAAACCGGGCAACGAGATGCCGGCCTTCTCGCAGGATCAGATCAGCGACGAGGATCTCGATGCGCTCGTCGCCTACCTCAGTAGCTTGCGGTAGGGGGCTGAATTGATGAAGTCACGAATCACGATGACATACGACTGTAGTGAGTTGGGTGCGGCACAGTTGCGGGCCGTCAATCGCGGAAAAGGGGACCGCTAGATGGCACAGGCAGTAGCAGCGAAGGACGAGCAGCTCGATCGCTGGGCAGTGATCTGGGACTGGATCACGACCTCGGATCACAAGAAGATCGGTTTGCTCTATTTCTGGACTTCACTGACGTTCTTCTTCGTCGGCGGATTGCTGGCGCTGGGCGTTCGCAGCCAGCTTGCGGTGCCAAACAGCACCATGATAAGTCCGGATGTCTATAACCAGTTCTTCACCATGCACGCGCTGGTGATGATCTTCCTGGCGCTCATGCCGATGAGCGTGGCGTTCTTCAACTACATCATTCCGCTTCAGATCGGCGCCCGTGACGTCGCATTCCCGCGCCTCAACTCCTTCAGTTACTGGGTTTACCTCTTTGGCGGTCTCCTGCTGTGTAGCGGATTCCTCTTCGGAGAGGCTCCTGATATCGGCTGGACGGGCTACACATCGCTTTCGAGCGCACAATACACGCCAGGCATGAGCGGCGACTTCTACGTCATGGGTCTGCAGGTACTCGGTATTTCGTCACTTGCCGGCGGCTTGAACTTTTTCGTCACGATCGTCAACATGCGCGCTCCCGGAATGTCGCTCATGCGGATGCCGATCTTCGTCTGGATGTCGTTGATCACGTTCGTGCTGATTATGCTGGCGTTCCCGTCCCTGACCGTTGCGCTGTTCGCGCTCATGATGGACCGAAACTTCGACACGGTGTTCTTCAGCGCGTCTGACGGTAGCGTCGTGATGTGGCAGCACCTCTTCTGGATCTTCGGCCATCCGGAGGTTTACATTCTGATCCTGCCCGCATTCGGCATCATCTCCGAGGTTCTGCCGACGTTCTCCCGGAAGCCGCTGTTCGGTTACTCGTTCGTCGTCTTCTCCGGTATCGCGATCGCGTTCCTCGGCTTCGGCGTATGGGTGCACCATATGTTCACCGTCGGTATGGGGCCGATTCCGAATATGGTGTTCTCAACGACGACTATGCTGATCGCGATTCCAACCGGCGTGAAGATCCTTAACTGGGTCGCGACGCTCTGGGGTGGGTCGATCCGGCTCACGACCGCGATGCTGTTTGCGACCGCCTTCGTTGGGATGTTCACGATCGGCGGCATCAGTGGCGTCATGCACGCCGCGGTGCCGATCGACTACTGGCAGCATGACACGTACTTTGTTGTCGCCCACCTGCACTACGTCCTGTTCGGCGGGACAATGTTCGGCCTTATCGCCGGGACCTACTACTGGTTCCCGAAGATGTTCGGCCGTTACATGAGCGAGAGCATCGGCAGAGTTCACTTCTGGCTGACGCTTATCGGATTCAACCTGACGTTCTTCCCGATGCACTTTCTGGGCGTTGACGGCATGCCGCGGCGGATCTACACCTATCCGTCCGACTACGGCTACGAACTCTGGAACATGGTCGCGACGATCGGAGCCTATCTGCTCGGTCTCGGTATGGCGCTGATGGTTTACAACCTCATCAAGTCGATTCGCTCCGGCGAACCGGCGAGCGCTGACCCCTGGGATGGCCGGACAATCGAGTGGACCACGACGTCGCCACCGGCCAAGCACAACTTCGATCACACTCCCCAGATCCGGGCCCGGGACGACTTCTGGGACCAGAAGTACAACCGTAAGGGTGAGGCAGAGACGACGCCGGCTGAGGAGCACATTCACCTGCCGCCCGGTTCCTACATTCCACTGCTGGTTGCATTGGGTCTGATGTTGATGGGCGCCGGTGTGATCTTCACACTCTGGCTCAGCGTCATCGGTGGAATCGTGGTAACGGTCGGGCTCTTCGCTTGGGCCTTCGAACCGAACGATTAGTGCGAACTGGCGCAGGAGAAGGGATACGAATCCGTGACATCAGCTGATCATCACACCGGTCACGCGGAACACGCGACAACGACCGGGATAACACATAACAAGATGATGATGTGGTCTTTCCTCGCATCAGACTGCATGTTCTTCGGCACACTGATCATGATGTATATGGTCTATCGCCCGGACATGGCGGAACTAGGAGGGGTCGGCCCGAACGATCTGCTTGACATTCCGTTCTCGTCGCTGATGACGTTCGTGTTGCTCATGAGCAGTCTCGCGTTTGTGCTTGGCCTTTCGGCGCTGCAACGCGGCAACCACGCCGGCATGCGCGTCTGGCTTTCAGCAACCGCGATCCTGGGACTCCTCTTCCTCGGCGGTGAGGGATTCGAGTACATGAAGTTCTACAACGAGGGCCTGTCGCTCGGAACGAACGTCTTTGGCACCGCGTATTTCGTCACCACTGGGTTCCACAAGTTACACGTGCTGATTGGAGTGATCTGGCTGCTCGGACTGGTCGCAATGTCTTATCGAGGGCAAATCGGCGTTCACCAGTCGGAGAAAGTCGAGATAGCCGGTCTGTACTGGCACTTCGTTGACATCGTCTGGATCGTCATCTTTACCTTCATATTTCTCGTCCCGTACCGGTAAAGGCGGCAGAGCGTGCAGATTGAATGTCCAACGATTGCGAACGCACTGAGCCAGGAGTCAGCTATTCGTCAGGGATCGATGACGACGATAGCCAGGAACCAGGGAGTTGAATGATGTCAGAACAAGCTCATCATCCATCAGATCGAACCTATCTCAAAGTCGGATCATTGCTGTTCATACTGACAGCGATCGAGATTGCTCTCTACTTTGTTGAAGATGCGTTGGAATCCGAGTGGAGTCTCTACGCGCTGATTGCATCCCTGATCATCCTGTCATCGATGAAGTTCGTGCTGGTGGTGATGTACTACATGCACCTCAAATGGGACGACCGGATGTTCACCTGGTTCTTCCTGGCAGGTATGTTCGTGGCAGCAGCGATCATACTCGCGATGATGGCGCTGTACCGCTACTACTAGGACAGTTATGCGTCATGAATCAGGTTCGTGCGAATTAGGAGCGGGCGAGTTAGGAGCTGAATGATCCGGTGTGCGGGGCGCGGCCGACCTGGCCGCGCTTTCGCTGCGTGCTCCGGGCGCATACGGGAAAAAGCGCGCGCCCTCGTTGCGTAACATGTAAGCTATTGGGCAGCGCGAAACCGCCCGTACCAATTGTCGAGCGGCAAGAACATGGAGTAGAGACCGCAACGCGTAGCACAGGGAAGAGGGGATTACGTGCCGAACGATAACTCAGATACGGTGCTCATAGGATTGGTGCTCGCCTCTGCAGCTGGCGCAGCGGCGATCGTCTACGGTGCATTTCTGGCGAGGTGGGTGCTCGATCAGCCAACCGGCAACGAACGCATGCGGGAGATCGCCGCAGCGATTCAGGAAGGTGCTGAAGCCTACATGTGGCGTCAGTTCACCATGGTCGCTATCGTCGCGGTCATCATTACGATCGCGCTGGCGATTCTCCTGAACATCGCTACAGCCGCGGGATTCGTCCTCGGCGCCGTGGCATCGGCAATCGCTGGCATCTTCGGGATGGCTGTCGCGGTTCGCTCGAACATTCGCACGGCCGAAGCCGGCCGCAGCGGACTCGGTAAAGCGCTGCTTGTGGCATTCCG
>SKTL01000162.1 GCA_007122555.1 Thermomicrobiaceae bacterium
GAGTTCTGGGCTTGGAACAAACCGCGACCCGGATTGCAGTTCTAATCAGTCAGGTCAATCGCCGCACGATCGTCTTTGCCTTTGTGGCCGTCTTTCTGATCGTCTATGGGCCGCTGATTGCCGTAAAGGTCTTCGCCGGGCGTCACCTGCACGCACTGGATACGCTGGCCGTGGTTGTTTTCCTCCTGGCGGCGACGATCGTTCCCGCCTGGGTGGCATATTCCCAGCTTGCCCGGTACCCCGGTAGTGAGGCGTCGCGGCGACGGGAGAATCGCGGCTGGTATCTGATCACCGCAGCGGGCGCCGCCGTACTGATCGGGCGCTCGATGTACGCGTGGCATGAACTGTTCCAGGACGGACTCGTGGTTGGCATCCCGTTCGCCGATACGATGATCGGGATCTCGTTTCTGTTCGTCCTTGCTGGCCTGCTGAGCATCCCCTGGTCGCCGCGTAAGCGTCGTCTTCGATCGGTGTTTCTCAATACCGCGATCGTTCTCGTTGCGGTGGGAACACTCTTCTGGCCGATCCTGTTTGGCCCGGCGCTCGCCGGTGAGCTTCAGGAGACGCTCAGCCCGTTCTCGCTGTCGAGTTACCTGGTTGCCGTCTGTATCCTGACGGTAACAATGCTCTGGATACTGTTGAACGAAGTTCGCGAGGATCTCTGGCCGACCGCACTTGCGTTCGTCCTCTGCATCGGCTTCATGATTCTGATTCAGGTGGGGTACCTCAGCTTTCTGGTGGCGACTGATGCGGGGAGCCCTGTCGGATTCCCGCTGTTACTGGTGAACGCGGCCAGCAGCGCGTCATTCCTGCTCATCGCGCTCGCCGGAATTCTGCGCGTTGCCTCAGTCGTCAATGCAGTAGAACATACCAGTGAGTCGTCGCTCATTGAGGAGACCGCCCCGATTCCGTTCTGGCAGTTGATTCTGCCGTACCCGTTGCTCCTGGCGCTGGTTCTCGTTCGACTATTCATGGAAGTCTTTGAGTGGCAAGTCGAGTACAGGGGAGAAATGGTCGTCGGCGTCGGAATCATCGTAATCCTGATGATGATCTGGCAGCTTCCAATGCTTCGGTTCAATCAGCGGCTCTACCATAGCCTCGCTTCGTCCTCGATCCGGGACGGACTGACCGGACTCTTCACCCATCGCGCGCTGCACGAACTGCTGCGCACCGAGATCGCCCGCGCCGGGCGAAACGATTCATCGCTCGCCGTGCTCTTTCTGGATATCGATCGGTTCAAGTGGTTCAACGATACCTTTGGTCATCAGAATGGCGATCAAGTGCTCGTTAGCGTTGCCGATATTCTGATGCAGAACGTTCGAGCAGGCGATCTGGTCGGTCGCTACGGGGGAGAGGAGTTCATGGTTATCGCCCCCGCGATCGATGGGGAAATCGCGATCGAACTGGGCGAGCGGCTGAGACGGGCGCTCGTTGACCAGGAGTTCATTTTTGACGGTCAGCGTGTGAACCTGACAATGAGCGTCGGCATTGCCGTCTATCCCGACGACGCAACCGATCCCGAAGACCTCATCGATCTGGCGGACCAGGCGATGTACCAGGCCAAACAGGGCGGCCGGAACCAGACCGTCATGCACGGACTCGACAGTGTGTGCCCGGCATGACAGGAGTTGACCCTGATTCGGCTTCACAACTACGACAAGAGGAATCTCATACGTTAGTCCCGTTGTTTCCCGCTCTCAAACGAGTCAAGATTGAAAGGCGAGGCATTCTCCATGATGTAGGACAACGGAACGACGATTGGGTAACTGCGCAGCACACCTGACAGATCTCGCTCGAAGGCGCGGCGCCTGGGCCATACTGGTTCCCACGGTGCTCCTTTTCGCTTGCGCGTATGCTGGCCTCGCCGGCGTCTATCTGGTGACGGGCATCCATCTCCACGCCGTCAATACCCTGATTATGCTCGCCGCGCTGCTCCTTGCAGTGGTCGTTCCGGCTTCGATCGCATATGCCGGATTCGGAAGCTATCCGCTGTCGGAGCGTCATTGGCGGCGAGAGAATCTGGGCTGGTGGCTGATCGCTGGAGCGGCCCTCGCTAATCTGATCGCTCGGAGCAGATATGCCTGGGATCACCACTTCTCGCCGGGTACAGACCAGAGAATACCGATCGCCGATCTTTTGCTCGGCCTGGTTCTTGTCTGTTTCATTGCCGGACTCGCGCTCATACCCTGGACGGATGGCCGCCGCCGAGAAAGCTCGACCCTGCTTGACCTGGGCCTCGTGTTGGTTGCGACCGGCACATTGCTCTGGCCATTGCTGATAGGTCCGGCGTGGCGCGGGGTGCTGGCTCCGGAACTTGCCCAGACGGCGGTTCGCGGCTACGTGATTGGCGTTGCGGTCCTGGTGTTCATCCTGTTCTGGGTCGTGCTCCGAGATCTCCGGCGAGAACTCTGGCCGGTGGCTATCGCGTTCGTTGCGGCGATTCTTTCGGTTGTCGCCACACAGGTGTTTCTGTATGCATTCATCGTGGAGTACGGCTTCTTCGCCTTTGAATCAGCTCAGATTCTAACGACCAGAGCGCTGATGGTTCTGACGTCGTTGCTGATTGTCGCCGCAGCGCTGTTTCGCGCTTCAACCATCTTCGGAACACGTGAATTGGAAGACAGTTCGCGTCTGGCCGATCGGTCGCTCATTCACTTCTGGCAGATTGTGCTGCCCTATCCGGTCATCGCGCTGGTGATCGTCGTCCGACTGGGTATGCAGTGGTTCGACTGGCGATTGGAGTACGCAACGGAGATGATTCCCGGTATCGCCGCCGTAGTGGTGCTCATGATGGTTCGCCAGGTACAGATGCTCAAACACAATCATGAGCTCTATCAGCGGGTGTCAAACGCGTCGATTCGGGATGGCCTGACGGACCTCTACAACCATCGGTCGCTTCAGGAAATCCTTCGGGGTGAAGTGGAGCGAGCCGAACGGCGCAACGAGTCCTTCGCGGTGCTGTTCATGGATATTGACCGGTTCAAGTCGTTCAATGACACCTATGGCCATCAAGAAGGGGATCAGGTCCTGATCACCGTGGCGGATGTTCTCACTTCTAACTGCCGGTCGGCTGATCTTGTCGGCAGGTACGGGGGCGAGGAGTTCATGGTAATCGCGCCAGACATCACTCGCAAACGAGCGACGATGCTTGGCGAGCGGCTACGTCGGGCAATTGCCGAACAGGAGTTCATCTTCGATGGGGAACACGTCACGGTGACGTTCAGCGTCGGAATCGCCATGTATCCGGAAGACGCTCAGGATCCGGAAGCGCTCCTTGCGCTTGCGGACCAGGGACTGTACCGCGCCAAGCGCCAAGGCGGAGACTGCATCGTCATTCACGACTCGGTACTTGAGAACCTGGCCTGACGCGCGGTTCCCGGCGGTCCGAGCGTGGGGATCTGGCTGTGCTCAGCAACACGGCGCCGGACAACACGCCAGATCCCCAGGTATCGAGCGCGGAGTCTACGTTCGCATCGGCGCCAGCATGAGCGGCCGATCGGCGTCATGCAACACGCGCTCTGCGACGGAACCGAGGGCGAAACGGTTCAGCCCCGTGCGTCCATGTGTGCTCATGGCGATCAGTTCAACGTCCTGCGTTGCAGCGACCCGATTGATCTGATCCGCCGGCCATCCCTTCGTCACTTCCCAGGACGCTGCGATACCAGACTCGGTTACCTGCTCGGCGAGCCACTTCGTATACCCCTCGGCCTGCGCACTGTTTGCAAACCTCGGGGTCTCGATCACGTTCAGCAGGTGAACGCGCGAGCCTTCTCCCTTGAACATCCCGGCCACGACGGGGATCGCCTGCTCTGATAACGTCGAGCCATCAACCGGGATCAGAATGTTCCGGATCTCGTCATAGATGCCTTCTCCGCTGGAGCCCTCGGACGCGCGGACGACGAACACCGGCCGGTTGGCTGCCTGGACGACACGGGCGGTGACACTGCCGACGACGGCGCGACCGATGCCGCTTCGCCCGTGACTTGCCAGAACGATGATCGAATCCTCGCGCGATTCGGCAGCGTCCAGGATGCGCTCGGCCGGCCGGCCCAGTCGCACGATCGTTTCCACGTGATCGGATTCGAACGTGGTAGCGATCTGCTGGAGGTACTTCTCCGCTTCAGTGGTTTCGTTTGCTACTTCCTCAATCTGCTTTGCGGACGGTTCAGATCCGCTCCAACCCGTCCAGTTTCCGTACGGGCTTTGAGGCATTGCGGCTGATGGTTGTCGAGGCACGGCGTCAAACGGTGTCTCACGCGCCTCCGGCGATCGGACGTAGCCGCCGAACGACGACGGAACGTCAAGTACGGAGATGAGCGTTACCCGCGCGCCGAGCTGTTGCTCCAGCCTGCGAGCCAGCGGTAGCGCTGATTCCGCGACAGCGGAGTGATCGAGTGGAACGATGATTCTCGTCGTCACAGTTATGTTTCCTTTCCTGGGCCGGTACAGGTTGCCCGATACCAGCGTTCTTCCGGCTTTGCTCACCCTGTAGATTCCGGTTCACGAAGAGTGTATCGACTTCTCCCGTCGTTTGGCATTCTGTGTTTCAACCTGATCTTCGAGGATTCGCAGTGGATGGGTGCGTCGCTGACGACCTTCGACGGTTAGCCCAACGACGATGGTCAATCCAAGATTGGCCAGAATCAGGGCCAGTACGATCAGCGCAACTCCGGGGCCAACGAACTCCCAGACGATAAGATTCACACCGCCGAGCAGCAAGAGAATGCCGCCGTAGAATGTCGAGATGGCGGCTACGTGGAAGGCGTCCCATCCCCTGTGAAGCCACGCGATCCATTGCGTACGATCGCGAACTCCGAAGCTGGCGGCTGTCGCGTCGTCGAGCGAGAGAAAGGGCAGATAGTTATGGCCCTGGGCGTTCACCGCGAAAACGATTGACGAGATGAATACAAGCGTGCTGGCGAGGAACACGACAATCGCCAGCGTCACGCGGGTTGGAAGCTCCGCTGCGGCGTCCGGTCTGATTATCAACTGAACGGCTATGGTTACCGCGAAGCCGGCCAGAACCGTTGTCAGCAACGGAAACGAGGTGCCGCTGACTTCCGGCTGGTTCGGCTGGTCAGCCGTAGCCGCGAGGGTCCGGTTTTCGAGTATCGTGTCCCGGTCTGTGTTCATTCTGGCAGGCACGTTGACTTCTCCGTCGTGCAGACTAACGCAATTGCCTGAGCGAATTATCGCGGGGTCCCGGTTTCAATAGTGTTGCGCGTGACGTTCTGGCGTTTCATAAGTGCGACAACTCCAACGATCACGATTGGCGTGCAGCGCCCGCCCTGCTAATCTGTCTGGGAAAGTCGCCGCGCGAACTCATTGTGGGCCTGGTCGGAGCGATGAACGTGTCGTCAGAAAATAATGATCCGGAGAAGACCGAGCCGGTGTTCGAGCAGACTCCCGAGCAACCAAACGGTCCGGAAGTCGCCGGAACGTCGTTCCCGCTGCTCTCGACTGTTCTGGCGGGTTTCGCCATCACCATTGCGATCCAGCTTGTCCTGGATCCGGTTACCGAAGACCCGTCGGCGAGGATCTACATTGCGCTGGTGTCATTTCTGCTCGCGACGCTCATGTTTATCTCGGCTATCGGATTTGCGCTGAACGCCCAGGCAAACAACTACCTGCCGTTCCTGGATATGGGGAGTCGGGGGCTGCGGTCGATGAACGTCGACGACCGCACGATGTGGCTGCAGCGGATCGTCCAGCGCTGGGCGGTGTATTTCGCCGCAGCGCTGTTCGCCTTCTACGTCGGCATCGCACTCCTGCTGGTTGGCCTCAATATCATCGTCTGGGAGCTGATTAACGGCTGGGTGGCGCTCATCCTTCTCGGAGTGATCCTTATCAATCTGGCGACGGTGGTTTACTTGCAGCGAAACATCGACGAAATCAGTCTCGATACGGAAGCGATGGAGCGAACCGGCTCTCGGCGTGCAAAGACGCCCGATCCGGCTTCGCTCGCGGCAGGTCGGGATGAAGAATACGACGATCAAGCGAAACGATCCTGACGCGAACTGGAGGCGGACATGGACGAATACTTTGACCTCGGCGCGCATTCGTGGCCAATCACGACGTCTTCGGAAACCGCGCAGCGCTGGTTTGACCGGGGCCTGAACTGGGTCTACGGTTTCAATCACCGAGAGGCGGTAACCTGTTTCGAGCACGCCGTCGCCGAGGACCCCGATTGCCCAATGGCGTACTGGGGTATCGCGCTGGCCGCCGGTCCGAACTACAACAAGCAGTGGGAACGATTCGACGAACGAGAACTGAAGATCACCTTTCGTCGAACGTTCGACGAGACCCAGAACGCGCTGTCGCTTCGCGGAAAGGGAAACGCCAAAGAGCGGGCGATCATCGAAACGCTCCGTGTCCGCTATCCTTCCCAGAACCCGGTCGAGGACTTTCAGAAACTGTACGACGATTATGCTGACGCGATGCGGCACGTCTACGAGCAGTACCCCGACGATAGGGATGTTGTCGCGCTGTTCGCCGACGCGTTGATGTGCCGAACACCGTGGCAGCTGTGGAATCTTGAATCCGGGAGCCCCAACCCCGCCGGGAGCGCGGAAGAAACGGCACGGGTGCTGGAACACGCCCTGGCGACGCCCGAGGGTCAGAAACATCCCGGCGTCGTGCATATGTACATTCATCTGATGGAGATGTCGCCGCACCCGGAGAAGGCGCTGCGGGCGGGGGACTGGCTGCGCGGGCTGGTTCCCGATGCTGGACACCTGGAGCACATGCCGACACATATTGACGTGCTGTGCGGCGATTATCAGAATGTAATCGCCTCGAATCATGCGGCGATCGTGGCGGATCGAAAGTACGTCGCGCTCCATGGCAGCGAGAACTACTACACGCTCTATCGGGTTCACAATTATCATTTCAAGATCTATGGGGCGATGTTCCTGGGGCAGTATCAGACTGCGCTTGAAACCTTCGATGAGATGGTGTCGACGATTCCGGAGGCGCTTCTGCGCTGGGAATCCCCGCCGATGGCCAACTGGCTGGAGCCGTTTTTCCCGATCAAGTGGCATATTCTCGTTCGCTTCGGCCGCTGGCGGGAGATCATCGATGAGCCGCTGCCGAGCGATCGGGAGCTCTATTGCGTTACCACGGCCACCGCGCACTACGCGAAAGGGGTCGCCTACGCGGCGACCGGACATATCCCCGAAGCTGAGGAGCAGCAGCGACTCTTCCAGGAAGCGGTCGGTTGGGTACCGGACACGCGCTACCTGCACAACAACTGCTATCTCGATATTTTGCAGATTGCCGACGCGATGCTCCACGGTGAGCTTGAGTACCGGAGAGGGAACCATGAGCGCGCGTTCGACGCGCTCAGGCGCGCCGTCAATATGGAAGACAGCCTTGAGTACGATGAACCCTGGTCATGGATGCAACCGACCCGGCATGCGCTGGGAGCGCTTCTCCTCGAGCAGGATCAGGTTGAAGAGGCCGCGCAGGTCTATCGGGAAGACCTTGGATTCGACCCGTCAATCCCGCGGGCCTACTGGCATCCGGACAACGTCTGGGCGCTGCACGGTTATCACGAGTGCCTGACGAAAATGGGACGGGACGCCGAAGCGCAAATCATCGATCAACGACTGACGCTGGCGTCGGCCCGGGCTGACTTCCCGGTCCAGGCGTCATGCGCCTGCCGGACGAGCGTTGTCGGGGTGTAGATTCGGGTCGCCAGCGGGGCAGGGTCGGGAACCTGGTCTGTGTTTCCCATCTTGCCCCCTCGCCGAGTTGGACTCAGTCACTGACCAGCGTGGTGTAGGCGACGAGCCGTTCGTCGTACATGCCGAGTGACGTATCCCAGCTTCCGGCGCAGGTGATCAGATTCATGTTGCGATCGTCGGTGCTGCCGAATATCTTCCGATTGGGCGCCTCGGATACGTGGAACTGCTCCAGCTCTGTGACCTCGAACACCAGCTCCTGGTCATCTTCGGTAATGATCGTCACCTCGTCGCCCACCTCAAGTCGATTCAGATTCCAGAAGATCGCGGGAGCTCCGCCGGGTCGATCCAGATGGCCTGCGACCGCCGCGTTTCCCGGGTCGCCAGGAACCGGTCCCTCGTTGAACCACGATACGTTGTCCCAACCGACCGGATCAGCCATCGCTCCTTCTGGCGTCCGGCCGAGGTGTTCAAAGTCGGCGCGCACGCCGAGTGAGTCGATACGCAGCTCATCGGGCAGTGCGGGCGAAGGCTGCCAGAGATCGGGCTGGTACTCCGGGACATCGCTGTCACGTTGTTGCGGCGAGGTATCAACGCCGTCGCGCTCCGCGGCCTGAGCGCCGAGCCGTTCGAACATGATTTGCCATTCGGGCGGGTTGTCGGGATGGTGTTCGAAGATCGCGCGTTCGGTGAACTGCACTCGTGTGCCGTGATGCCGGAACTGTGTGCTGATCGGGTAGCCGAAGATGCGGGCGCCGCCATTGGCTTCCCAGTATTCGACAAATCGCGAGCTCAGATTCTGCTCGGTTGCCGGGAAGTAGCGTCCGGATTCTTCCTCGCTGTGCGGTTCAAATGGCCAGCGGTCGGCAAGATTGCGATCGTTTCGGGCCTCGGCTCCGAGCCGTCGCAGCAGGACGTGATGGCCGTCCGGGTTGTCCGGGTGATGCTCCATCACGTGACGCTCGAAATACTGAACGTCCAGTCCATCCTGAACGAGCACCGGGGTGATCGGGTACCCGAAGGTCTGGATGCCGCCGTACTCGCGCCAGAAGTCGAGAAAATCACCACTCAGATAGTGACCAGTTACGTCGAAGTAGACTGTATCCGGTCCGGATTCCTCTGCGGCGCCTGTCGGCGTCGCTGGCGCGGCGACAAGCGCAGCCAGCGCAACAAGAGCGATCATAAAA
>SKTL01000094.1 GCA_007122555.1 Thermomicrobiaceae bacterium
ATCGCCCGGATTTCCCGTTCGACGATCAGATCGGCCAGCTCACGGATGTCTGATGCTGCTGCTTCAACGTCGGTCGTGATCGGCTGGAGTCCGCGCACCTCCATGTCGAAGGCCCGGCCGAAGTAGCCGAAGGCGTCGTGCGCCGTGATAAGAATGCGCTGCTGTTCCGGGATCTCCTGAATCCGGTCGCGGGCGTATTCCTCGAGTTCGTCAAGCTCGGCGATGTAGGCCTCGGCGTTCTCGCGATACGCGTCTTCGTTGTCCGGGTCGAGCTCGATCAGCTCATCGCGGATGATTTCCGAAGCGAGCTTCCAGAGATCGATATCGAACCAGATATGCGGATCGTACGGCGCCTGGAAGTCGTCACCGAGGAGATCATGATCCGGTTCCAGGAGAAGATCGTCATCGATCTGTTCGGCCACCGCGAGCGTTCGGCGTTGCTCGCCGATCTGGCTGAGCACGTCCGACATCGCGCCTTCGAGATGATGACCGTTGTAGATGATGACGTCGGCGCGCTCCATGCGGGTGATATCGCCCTCGCTGGCGACGTAGTCGTGCGGATCGATGCCCGCGCCCATCAGGGATTCGGTCTCGATGCGATCGCCGCCGATATTCGCCACGGCGTCATGCAGCCAGTTCGTCGTCGTGATGACGTTCAGCGGTTCGTCGCCATCTGCGCCATCTCCATCGTCGTTGCAGGCGGCGAGCACGACCGCGATCGTGAGCAACACCCCGATTGTTGTCATCCGTTTCAGTTTCACCGTGAAAACTCCTGACACTATCATGATCCGGCCGCTCCCGTTGCGGGATTTAGCCGAAGCTAAATTCTGAGTTCACTATAGAGTCAGGATTGGTCTGTGTCAAGGGGGAGGCGCGATGGGAAGGGAAGTCGCCCGCCGCGTCATAAACTTTGGGCTGCGCTAACCAATCAGCGAAACGTCACGCCGCATGACACATGCGCAATACGCGCCGCATGACTTCACGCGCCACGGTTCAATACACGCCGGGCGGTAAGTGGCGGTGCGCGGTCGGCGCCCGCCTGGCTCCTTGTGCCGAGTGCGGGCAGGCGCTCGGTTACCAGACCCCAGCTGCCTGGCTGGCCAATTGGAACGCGACCCACAACCTCGCGAAAGGAGATGTGTCACGGACGTAGCGGACGAGTACATCGAATTGACACAAAGGCTCGGAAGGCCTAGAATGGCGTATATTCCGTAAGGAAGTTACCGATATACAAGTCAAGCTGCGCTACAGAAGGGAGCGAGTCATGACCGACGAGCGGATCCACCGCGCCGTCTCCGACGACGGGACCGAAATCGTCGGGAGCGTCCAGGGGGACGGACCACCCCTCGTCTTCGTCCACGGGTTCATGGACGACGGGGCGCTGCAATGGAAGCCTGCCGTCCCCTTTCTGGCCGATCAATTCACCTGCCATGTTTTAAGCGCTCGAAACCGTGGACGCAGTGGCCACAGCGAGGACGTGTCGCCACCACGATTCGTCGGGGATGTTGTAGCGTATGCATCCAGCATCGGGGCGCCGGTCGGATTGGTCGGGCTCTCGTTTGGTGGGGCTTTGGTGCTGGGTGCGGCGCAGCGACTCGGGGACGTTACTGGCGTAGTGGCGTACGAGCCGGCGGTAATGCCGGCGATAACCGAGGAGGTACGCGAGCGGATGGTCAGCACGGTCATGCGCGAGGCGGAGGAGGTCCAGCAAGGACGGCTCGCCGACGGGATGCGCATCTGGTCAGAGTTCGTTGGAAACGACGAAGAGAATGCAGCCTTGGAAGACGCCAACGCCTTTGAGATTCTGGGGGTCAACTGTCCCGCTGACCTGGCAATTATCCAGCAGAGTAGCGTATACCAGGGTCCCAGCGCTCTGGACGCCTCGGCTCTGGCTAAGATCTCAGTACCGGTGCTGCTCTTGCAGGGCGGCCGCACCACAGAAGCTTCAGCTTCCTGGTTCCACGCGGGTATTCGTTACGTCGACGAGCACGTCGAGCAGACCAGTGTGCACGAGTTCCCGGACCTGGGACACCTCGGTCCCATGATCGCTCCTGAACGGGTCGCTGAAAAGATCGCCGATTTCTTCGACACCGGGGGGTAATCAACCTGACCGGGAGGCCATCTCGGAGCTGCCTCATCCAGGTTGACGACCGGGGCAACGTTACGAACCACACGCCGCGCGACGCCACGTGGAACATCCTTCTCTGGCGGTCAGGGCTCAGTGATCCCTGGATGAATTCAGCTACGGGCGTAAGCGCGGCGCAGTGCCGGAGGAATCGCGCTCAGGCGCTAGCTGTTCCCGCGAGGAGCAGGTGCTGCGTGTCGCCTGATTAACCTTGCTTAACAGCTCCTCAAGATCCAGCGGTTTGGCGAGGTAGTAGTCGCCGCCATAGCGTTCAACTTGCGCCTTCGCCTGGTCAATCACATCCGGCGAGGTGGAGATAATGATGACCGGCACCTGATTCATGCTTGCGCTGCTATGGATTTGCTCAAGAAGCTCCCACCCGTGGTTGTCGAATGCGATGATATCAATGATAAGCACATCCGGGTCAAACGCGAGGATTTGTTCGAACGTGACGGATAGTGTGAAACTTACAACGACGTCATATGATTCGACGGTCAGGAATTCGTCTAAGAGCTCGAGAAATGGGTGAGAACCGTTGACGATGAAGACCCGCTTCGATCGCCCTTCGCTTCCCTGCGGTGCAGCTAATTCAGACAACGAATCGTCCCCCAACACTATCCGGCTCCATCGACGGCCGTTCTGCGAAGCGACGTTGCGTACGTTGGAGGATCATAAAGGTCGTCTGCGCGGCCCCTTTGATGCTCCGAACGGTATCAACGCTGGTCGCAGTCTAACTTACCACAGACGTGTGCGAACTGACGATATGCGGAAATCAGTTCAAAACAAGCCAGTGAATCGATTGGAGAAACATAACGTCGTGTCCATAAGCTGTTGAAAACAGGATGGCTCGATGAAGACGAGTTATCGAGCCTCTGGTGCAAGGAGGAAATGTTCCAGGAACGAATTGGAACCGGAAAGACGCAAAGGCCCAGTATCAGGTTGCCGTAGATGCCGACAGCGGGCCGCAGTTGCTTACTCCGAATGCCGGATGATTCAGCAAAACACGTGCGCTGGAACGTATTCGTCCGCGCACACTCGTTCGCGATAAGCGTCCCGCACTCTGGACTTGGCAACCCGTATCTCAGGCAAGTCGATACCAATAGTTATCCTGCCCGGAGTTTGTCTACTCGACGTCTTCCCAGAAGCAGCGCGCGCCATGTCGCTCGAGGATCGAACAGACACGTTTCGCGTCCTCGCCAGCGACGACCACGATCAGTATCTCGTTCGGTTTCAACGGGATCTCAAAGCGCCGCTCGATATCGTTGAGATGCTTGATCTCCGCGGCAAGTCCGACCTGCGCGCCGATGTAGGCGCCCCAGAGCGCACCCTGCAGCCCGCCGTAGAGCAAGGCGCCGCCAATCCCGATGAAGCCGAGGGGCGGGATCAACACCGTCATGATCCCCATTCCGGCCAGCACCCCGATCGGCGCGCCAACAATCCCGCCCGTTCCGATCCCTTTCAGCGTGTCGGCCAGCGATTTGTCAAGCAGATGGTAGTGTGTTGGATCCGGGACCATAATGCCGAAATCGTTGTCGGCGTACCCCAGGGTTTGCAACTCCTGCATGGCGGCTTCCGCCTCGGACGCATCGCTGAAGACCGCGGGAACAACGTCTTCAAGTTGTTTGACTCGCATGGTCACTTCTCTCCTTGGGGTTTGCGAAACAGGCGTTGCGGTCGCCAGTTCCGGCTGATGATTCAGACTCGTTGCCGTATCCAGCCAGGAGAATCACTGGCTGGGAACGACTGCTCGGATGACAGGTCTACGGTATCGGGTTTGTCCTTCTCGGGGCGGTGTCGACCCGCCTTTCCTGGCAGAGACAGCGGTAACTTGAACCACGCTGGATCCGGTATCAGGGAGGACGGTTTGAGCGTATCTCTTGTCTGGTCGGGTCTCTGGCGGGTCGCGACAAGGAGTAGCGCCGCCAGGGACAACAGAATAAGCGCGCTGTACCACCAGTTCCGGTAACCGCGTCGCCGAAGATCATTGCTCGTGTTCATCGCGTGCTCCTGCTCGTACCGGTAGAGAGACTAAAGATCGGATTCGATTGGCGCTTCGGCGGCTTGAGCGAATCGTTCGCTTAACTATGATCATGTTGGCGCGACGAAACGGACACGTTTCCGGTGATGAACGTGACATTCACACAACAGTTCTCGCGTGATGGAGTGTCATGTGGGGTTGGAGATTGCACGGGCCGGCTGGGCCGCCGACAGGTGTCGAAATCCAGCCTTAATCGGTGAGCTATCCGACGATAGCTGAGCATTCGATATCAGCCGAGATCGTCGTGGAACGTACGGATGAATCAATCTCGACGGTCTTCCGGACAACAGCGCCAGTAACCCTTGCGGGTCACTGGCGCCGTTGCGCAATCTCAGCGGATTCGGATCTCGCAGACAGTCAACGCGTCCCGGTTAGTTGACGGTAAGCGTTCCCCACTGCCCCGACTCATAGTGGCCCGGGATCGTGCAGATGAACTCATATTCGCCGGCTTCGTCCGGGAGCGACAGCGTGAGCGAGCCGGATTCACCTTCCGTTAGCTCCAGCTGGACCTCGCTGTCTGGCCAGGCATCAAAACCGTCGCCTCGCGCGTCGCCTTCTTCGATGGTGAAGTTATGCACCTGACTCCCGGTGTTCTCCAGCTCGATCGTCAGTTCCGACCCGGCGTCACCGGAAATGTCGTCCGGGTCGAAGTAGAACTCGCCCATGTCCATGCTGATGCTGTCGCCGTTTCCGACGCCGTTCGCATCATCCCCGTCATCATCGCCGTTACACGCAGCGAGTCCCATGGCTGCGATTATCCCTGCGCTGAACAACAATAGTACCCGTCGTATCACGTATACGCTCCTGTCTCGAGTTCATCCCCACGCCGAACACGAGTATTGCTCTGGGGCGTTGCTCGCCCCGGACCACAACGTCGCACGACGCGAGTGGAACATTAACCGCGACAACTACCTCACATCGTGTACAGAAGGGACGACCAGTCCGTGCATTCGCCGAAGGATGGTTCGTCCCACTACACGTTGATAAGGGTGTTCGCATATTCCGGGCCAATGACGTCGCTGTCCGAGCGTTTGCCTGGCAGGGTTCTTCGACCGTGATTTTGAGCGGGTGTTGGTTCGAGGCAGCAGGGTTAGGCCCGGTTAACGATGCGTTGGGTCAAGCGCAGGAGATCAACGCGGGGTTGGTGAGATTCGCGAATCACGAACAAGGGCTTGACTTTCACCGCGAACTCGGCTAGGCTATGCCATTATGAATGATATGCGTGCGTCCCAGGTGAATACCCCGCAAAGTGGTAACTGGTACTACTTTTATTTTACCCCTCCGGCGTTGCTGGTGGGGCGATCGGGGTTTGACGACCGGTAGCCGCCATTCATAACCAGCAACGTCGGAGGGAACAGAGGTTTTTACACCTCTGTTTTTTTGTTTTCTGGAATCGGTGAGGTTCTGGTGAGTTTTCGCCGCCGTGTCGCGGCAAGGAGCAGAGAGGGAGCTTCGAGATGTTGATTACGATGAAAGCGGACGCCAGTGCGCAGGCTACGGATTCGGTCATTGACATGCTGACCGGCCGTGGCTTCGAGGTCCATACGATCCGCTCAAGCGGCGCTGCGGTGATCGGCGTGAACGGGATGCCGATTCCGGGCGATCTGGCGCCGAGTCTGCAGCGCGTCGCCGGGGTCGACTACGTACAACTGCATCCCAGCAAGTACCCGCTGGCCGCCAGGAACGCTCGCCCGCACGGCACGGTTGTCCAGGTGGGCGAGACCGCGATCGGCGGCTCCGAACCGGCGATTATCGCCGGGCCGTGTGTCATCGAGACACGCGATCAACTTCTCTCGATCGCCCGCGACGTCAAGCGACACGGCGCTACCCTCCTCCGCGGCGGCGCATTCAAACCCCGCACCTCACCGTATAGCTTCCAGGGACATGGCGAACTCGGCCTCGAAATGCTGGCGGATGTCCGCGAAGAAACCGGCCTGCCGGTCGTCACCGAAGTGATGGAGCCGGGCCAGGTCGAGATGGTCGCTCATTACGCGGATGTCCTGCAGATCGGCTCCCGCAACATGATGAACTTCCCCCTGCTCCGGGCAGTCTCGACGATCGACAAGCCCGTTCTGTTGAAGCGCGGTTTCGCCGCGACGATCGAAGAGTGGTTGCAGTCGGCTGAATACATCCTGGCCGGCGGCAATGACCGCGTTATTCTCTGCGAGCGCGGTATCCGCAGCTTCGACCAGGCGACCCGCTTCACGCTCGATCTCAATGCCGTGCCGTTGCTCCGCGAATTGACGCACCTGCCGGTTGTTGTCGATCCGAGCCATGGCACCGGACGGCGGGAGATGGTCGCCCCGATGTCGGCGGCGGGAATAGCGGCGGGCGCCCACGGGTTAATCATTGAAGTGCATCCGGAGCCGGACGAGGCGATGTGCGACGGACCGCAATCGATCTACGTTGATGATCTGGCGAACATCGTCGCTCAGGCGCACGCGATTGGCTCATTGATGCACGCCCAGTCGCCGATCACGATACCGGCCTGACCGGCGTCAAACATCAGCTGACAATTTCATCGACGCTCCTCCTCACGGGTAACGCGCGGGCTCAGCCCGCGCGTTGCTTAATCGGGTTCTGCTGTAAGTGGGGCCAACAATAGAAGGCTTCCGAACGCTCCGATTCGCCCACGCGAAGTTACGATTCCCACTGCATCCCGATGTACTCATGAGCTGCTTGAAGATCCAGAGGCCGTGTAGTGTTGCCGACACGAATGTAGAAATCTCGCGCATTGCCCTCACGGAAATAGACCGGTCGAGGCGACGAATCAACGTCCAGGATGCAAATTGTCTTACCATCGTGTTTCTCAAACCTTGGGGAAACGAACGGAACAAACTCACGGCCGAGGTGATTCTCAAGCACTTGAACGAGTGCCTGGTAAAACCCATCCACGTCTTTTCGCCCAAGACTGGAAATGTCTCGCTCAATTCCATAAATATCACCATCATCGGTGACGCCTATTACGAGAGTGCCGCCCTCTGTATTCAAGAGCCCCGCGACGCTCTTGGCGATGACTCTCTGGAGATCCTTATTCACTTGTTCATTCTTTACGTCCCAACGGAGCGTAGACTTGAATTCGAGATTCGTGCTTTCACCTGCCGCCACCAGTTCTTCCAGAGATTTCGGCTGGGTTACCGGCAGTTCTTGCAAAAGCTTTTCCATCTGCGCGTTGAAAGCAGCCGCAATCAATTTGCGTCGCTCGCTCAAGAATTGTCTGTAGTTGCCCGTTTCCCAGAGAGCCGGATCAAGTGGCACGAACTGGCTTGCGAGTGCACCCGGGTACCGATTCTCAATTTCCGGGAGGTATTCAGTCGGAGACTTTGACCCCAGCCCCAGATTTGTTGATCCGGTGAGGAATGCACGATTTGCGATCTCATTTACAAGTTGCCGGTCCAAGTGACTCTCGTTGGCTAGATTGCCATTCTCGTAAAGAAGTGACTGCGGAAAGATGTGATGACTGTGAATCCCGTATGTTGTTCCATGAGGTTTATCTAGCCTCAAGCCGTTAAACCAATCAACGGCTCCGTTCGCCTTGGTCAATATGTACGTCATTCGGTAAAAAGGATGCTGGACCCCACGACCTTCAAGATCTCCAGGCTGAAGCTCGATGCGACCGCGCTGATCCACAATCGCATCGATCAGTTCGCCCCAAGGTTCGGAATTCTGAAGGATTTTCGAGACGTCATGGTCAAGCCTTTGGTCCGTCTGGCTGGTATATCTTGCCCAGGAGCTGGCCGCATACACCCACCGAACAAACTGTCTTATGGTTCGTTCATCCTTGAATTCGCCTCCGCGTCGGGAGAGATACACCACCGCAGGAACGAGAACATTGGTGGTATTCAAGTCATTCGTTGAGTGTATGTGGCCCCAGTTGGGAAGCAGACTGACCAGATAATCGAGGATGCGAATCAATCGCCGCCATCCATCTTCGAGTTCATCACGAGGTACGGCGTGAATGGTTTCGAACAATGCCCTACCTCTCACGACTCCTGTGAGACTGCGAACGAAGAAGGTTAGGTCAAAGCCAAATCCGCGTGCGCTCAGTTCCGCGCCCTTGTCCTTCATAGCTTGTCGCGCTTGAGGCCACTTACCTGTAACGTGTGCGAGCGCAAGTTCGGCATCGGACAGCTTGGTGCCAAGACTATTGACTCGGTCGAAGACATCGATCGCAGCATCGATGTTCGCATCTGACGGAACATATTGAATGGGGTAGTCTTTCTCGGTGACATTCCTAAGTCTTGTCAAATTCGTGTTGTATCGTTGCGCTAACTTGAATTGGTCCTCATCTTCGGTAATGTTCTGTTGGGCAATCTCGAACTCGTTAACTACCCCACTCTTGAAGCAATCTACGACAGGGACCCAAGTCGGGTCAGATTCCATTCGCCGAACTTGATAGTACTGGAAATCGCCAGACTCGAG
>SKTL01000266.1 GCA_007122555.1 Thermomicrobiaceae bacterium
CGATCCTCGTCAATTCCAACCCGGCCACGATCATGACCGACGAGGAGAATGCCGATGCCGTCTACATCGAGCCGTTGACCGCCGAGGTGCTCCGCCGTGTGATCATTCGCGAGCGTCCAGATGGGCTTCTGCCGACGCTCGGCGGGCAAACCGGCCTGAATCTGGCAGTCGAACTATCCGAAATGGGCGTTCTTGACGAATACAACGTGCGGCTCCTCGGTACACCGATCGATTCGATCAAGAAGGCTGAAGACCGGGAGCTGTTCAAGGATCTTCTGGTCGAGATTGATGAACCGGTCATCGAAAGCGCGATCATCCATACGATACAGGAAGCACGGGATTTTGCAGAAGAAGTGCCGCTGCCGCTCATCATCCGGCCGGCCTATACCCTCGGCGGTACCGGCGGCGGAGTCGCCTACACGCCCGAGCAGCTTGATCAACTGGTCGCCAGCGGACTTCATGCCAGTCTGATCAATCAGGTGCTGCTGGAGCGATCGCTTTACGGGTGGAAAGAGATTGAGTACGAGGTAATGCGGGATAGCAACGACTCCTGCATTACCATCTGCAACATGGAAAACCTCGATCCGATGGGCGTGCATACGGGCGACAGCATCGTTGTGGCGCCCAGTCAGACATTGAGCGATCGTGAATACCAGATGCTTCGCTCCGCCTCGCTGAAGATCATCCGGGCGCTTGGAATCGAAGGAGGATGCAACGTTCAGTACGCGCTCGATCCGGAGTCGATGCAGTATTACGTCATTGAAGTCAACCCGCGGGTGAGCCGAAGCTCGGCGCTCGCGTCGAAGGCAACCGGCTATCCGATCGCGCGCGTCGCCGCCAAGATTGCGGTCGGCCGGCGTCTGGACGAGCTGATGAATTCGGTGACGCGCCGAACTACCGCAGCCTTCGAGCCGGCGCTTGACTACTGCGTTGTGAAGATTCCCCGCTGGCCGTTCGACAAGTTCGGTCGAGCCGACCGGACAATCAATACCCAGATGAAGGCGACCGGCGAGGTGATGGCGATCGACCGATCGTTCGAGGCTGCGCTACAGAAGGCGGTCCGATCGCTGGAAACCGGGCAGGACGACCTGCAGTGGGAAGATCCGGAGTGGCGCGAGAATCCGGAACGGCTTGCCGATTCGATCCAGCGTCCGAATGATCTCCGACTCTGGGCATTGACGACGGCGCTTCGCCTGGGATGGACACCGGACGAGGTCAGCGCCCGTTGCCATGTCGACCCCTGGTTCACGCGGAAGTTGCTCAGAATCGTGCGGCTCGAGCGGCGTATCCAGCAGGAAGAGTTGACCGACGAATTGCTCTGGGAGGCAAAGCGCTCTGGCTTCACCGATCACCAGATTGCCCTCCTCAGCGGGCAGGTGGAAGCGTCGATCCGCGAGCGGCGGGTCAGGCTTGGCATTCTCCCGGTCTACAAGATGGTTGACACCTGCGCCGCGGAATTCGAGGCCTATACCCCGTACTTCTACAGCACATACGAGTATGAAAACGAGGCTCCTGCCCTGCAAGGTCTCAAAGCCCTCGTTGTCGGGTCCGGGCCAATCAGGATCGGGCAGGGGATAGAGTTCGATTACGCCAGCGTCAAAGCTGCGCAAGCGTTGGGGAAGGCCGGCTATCAGTCGATCATGGTCAACAGTAATCCGGAGACGGTGTCGACCGACTTCGATACGACAGACCGCCTTTACTTCGAGCCGCTGGATGAAGAGAGCGTCACAGAGATACTTCGGAACGAGTCGCAAGATCCCGATGGCGCCCTCGATACTCCGGCGATTCTGCAGTTCGGGGGACAGACCGCGATTAATCTCGCCGAGCCGCTCGAAAATCGCGGCTCGCCAATCCTGGGAAGCCCTCGAGAGGCGATCGACATTGCGGAGGATCGGAAACGGTTTGAGGCGTTCCTTTCATCGCTCGGAATCCCGCAACCGCCGGGAGCAGCCGTATCCACTTTGGGAGAAGCAATGGAGGTCGCGAACCGGATCGGGTACCCGATTCTGGTGCGGCCGTCATATGTCCTCGGCGGCCGGGCGATGGAAGTCGTTCACTCGGCTGACTATCTCGCACGCTATCTTGAGTATGCGGTGTCATTCGACACGCGCCACCCGATCCTTATCGACAAGTACATGTACGGCAAAGAGATCGAGGTCGACGCGATCTGCGACGGCGAAGAAGTACTGATTCCCGGCGTCATGGAACACATTGAGCGGGCCGGAGTGCACTCGGGCGACAGCTACGCGGTCTACCCGGGCTTGAACCTCTATCCGACTGAGGTCGATCGGATGGTCGAGTACACGACCAGGATTGCGCGCGGGATCGGCGCGGTCGGATTGATCAACATTCAGTACGTCATTCATGGCGGGCGGATTTATGTTCTGGAGGTAAACCCGCGCGCCAGCCGGACAGTGCCGTTTCTGAGCAAGGCGACCGGTGTGCCGATGGTGCAGATCGCGACGAACGCGATGCTCGGGCGGAGTATTCGAGAGCAGGGGTACGAACCGGGGCTCTGGCCGCGGCAGCCGCTGGTCGCCGTCAAGGCGCCTGTCTTCTCCATGGCGAAGTTGCGGGGGGTGGAGGTGCATCTGGGACCGGAGATGAAATCTACGGGCGAAGCAATGGGAATCGATCGCGATTTCCCGTCGGCCCTCTACAAGAGCCTTCTGGCGGCGAACCTGTCGTTTCCGCGCGGCGGTGGTGTCCTCGTCAGCGTCGCCGATGAAGACAAGCCTGACGCGGTCGCGATGCTGGAGTTGCTCGCTAAGATGGGTTGCGGAATCTACGCCACCGAAGGAACCGCGGCGATGATCGAACGCAACGGGATGCCGGTGCAGATGGTGACCAAGCGAATCGGGACCGGTTCGCCGGACATGCTCGATGTGATCCTCCAGGGTACTGTCGACGCCGTCATTAACACGCCGGGACCTGCGCAACGGGAGGTTCTGGACGGCTTCCAGATTCGGCGCGCAGCCGTTGAGAAAGGGATTCCCTGCATTACCTCGCTCGATACTGCCCGCGCAGTTGTCGGGGCGACGGCGCGTTCGAGTGATGCGTATTCGATCCAGCCGCTGGGACTGTACCGGAAGCGTGTACAGGTTGCGTACTAGTGATTGCAGACGAGGAAGGAAACGGCTTCGTGGCATTCGATCTTGAGAAGGTGCTGGAAGAGTGTGGCGCGCTGACGGAGGGTCACTTTCTGCTCTCATCGGGCAAGCACAGCGATCGGTACGTTGAGAAATTCCATCTGTTGCGAAAACCGGCGATTCTTCAGCAGGTTTGCCGGGCCATGATCGAGCAGCTCGGAGAAACGAAGATCGATGTAGTCGCCGGTCCCACAACCGGCGGAATTCTGATCGCGGCGGAAATCGCCCGGCAGCTGGGGGTGCGGGCCGCATATGCGGAGCGGGCCGATGGCGGCGGCATGGAGCGAGCCTTCCGGCGAGTGGACTACTTCGAACCTGGAGACCGCGCGATGGTCGTCGATGACATCCTTACGACCGGCGGTTCTGTGCGCGAGACGATCCTTGCGTTGAAGCCGCATCCGGTGGAACTGGCGGCAACAATGGTGATGGTAGACCGGAGTATGGGGCGGACTGACCTCGGTACGCCGTATTCCGCGCTGACCGAAATGGATGTTCCGGCCTGGGATCCGGCGGGATGCCCGCTGTGCGCACAGGGGATTCCGGCAGTTAAGCCGGGAACAACGGTGCAGAACACCGGTGCGCCCTAGATGGTGCGCGGGCGAGTTGAACTACTCGTCAGGTTCGGAATCAACCATCGCCTCTCTCGACGCCTCGGCATCCTGCTCCTGTCTGCGCTTTAGCTCTTCGCTCAACCGATTGATTTCGTCAAGACGCCGAATAATCTGATCCAGGGTATCCGGTCTCGGATCTCGAACATATTCATCCCTGAGTTCGAGAACCATTTGCGCCAGTCGTCCGATTGTCCGGACGGTGTGGACCGGGTCGCCCTCTCGGGTCGGAACGCTGTACCCAGCCATGAAGTACTCTCCTTGCCCCAGCGGTGTATGTCATTCAGGATTCAGCACGCCGTCATCCCGGAGCATCGCGATCAGATCATCCTCGGTCAGGATCGACACGTCAAGTTCGCGCGCGCGCTCAGCCTTGCTGCCGGGGTCGGCGCCAACCGCTACGAAGTCGGTCTTGCGTGACACTGAGCTGGTCACCTGGGCCCCCGCTCGTTCCAGCAGTTCCTGGGCCTCGGATCGTGTCAATGACTCCATGCGTCCGGTAAGGACCACTGTTTTCCCGGATAGCTTACCATCAGTTGGCCCGGTATCGACGGAATCTTCGTCCATACGAAGTCCCATCTTTTCCAATCGGGCAATAAGCTCGCGATTGCGCGGTTCCTGAAGAAAGTCATACACTGCTTCGGCAACGACGGAGCCGATGCCGGGGATTCCTTCCAGCTCCTCACGAGTGGCCTCGAGCAGTCGATCCATGGTCCGGAAATGATGCGCCAGCGACCTGGCGTTTCGTTCGCCGATGTGGCGGATCCCGAGCGCATTGATCAACCGGGAGAGCGGTTGCTGGTTGCTCTGTGCGATCGATTGCTTCAGATTCTCGATGCGTTTGTCGCCAAACCCTTCGATCTCGGCGATTCGATTCCAGTCGAGATCATAGATATCGGCGAAATCCTGAATCAGACCGAGATCCACGAACAACACGGCAAGCTTGGATCCGAAGCCCTCGATATCCATAGCTCCACGGGATACGAAATGGCGAACTTGCTCGCGGACCCGTGCCGGACATGAAACATTCACACACTCGCGAGCAACCTCGCCTTCCAGACGAACCGCCTGCGCTCCGCAAACCGGACAGGTGTCCGGCATTGAAAATGGTTGCTCAGACCCGTCACGATTTTCCTCAATCACGGAGATGATCTTGGGAATCACGTCCCCGGCTCGTTCCACAACGACCGTGTCGCCGATTCTCACTCCCAGCCGTTCGATCTCGTCTTCGTTGTGCAACGTCGCCCGACGGACGGTGACGCCGCCAATCTCCACTGGCGCGAGAATCGCCACTGGATTGAGGCTGCCGGTGCGGCCGACGTTGATTTCAATGCCTTCGATAACCGTGGTCTTCTGAATTGCCGGGAATTTGTAGGCGGTGGCCCATCGCGGCTCACGGGAAACAGAGCCGAGTTCATTCTGCAGGTTTGTATCGTTCACCTTGATGACTACACCGTCGATCTCGTAGTCGAGATCATTGCGGGCATTGAGCCAGGACTCGCATTGCTCCCAGAGCTCGTCGACCGTGATGCAGACCTGAGCGTTGTCTGTGACGGGAAACCCTAGATCCCGGAGCAGAGCGACCTGGTCCGCGTGCATGGCGGGAAGATCGCCGTCCGCCTGTCCGACTCCATAGGCGTACATGCGCAGCGGACGAGCCGCAGTGAGCTTCGGATCAAGCTGGCGCAGCGAGCCAGCGGCCGCGTTGCGCGGATTGGCGAACAGCGTCTCGCCAGCCTCGCCTCGGCGCCGGTTCAAGTCATCAAACTCGCTGCGTCGCATGTAGATCTCGCCGCGAACCTCCAGAACCCCGGGAATGACGGCGCCCTTCTTTAGGGGCGAAATTCTCAATGGGATGTTCCGAATAGTCTTGATGTTTGTGGTGACGTCTTCGCCGGTGACGCCGTCGCCTCGCGTGGCGCCCCGTTCCAGAACCCCGTCGCGATACAGGATGGAAACGGCGCTGCCGTCGATTTTGGGCTCCGTAACGAACTCGATATCCTCATGTCCGGCGAGCCGGTGAACGCGCGCAACCCATTCGGCGATCTCGTCATAGTTGTAGACATTGCTGAGGCTCAGCATCGGAATCTCGTGCCGAACCGTTCCGAACGCTGTCGACGGCTCGGCGCCGACGCGTTGGGTCGGGGAGTCCGGGGTCACGAGTTCCGGATGGTCAGACTCAAGTTGACGTAACTGGCGCATCAGTTCGTCGTACTCGGCGTCGCTGACGGTGGGCGCGTCGAGAACGTAATACTCATAGTTGTAGCGATGGAGGAGGTCCCGGAGTTCATCAACGCGGGCGGTCACGTCAACCTCTGCCATGTCCGATTTCCCTTCGGTGGGCGCTGGCACTGGGGGGCAACAGTCTGCACGTCACAAAATCGGCGGCATTATAGCATAGCTTGTTCGTACATCTGTTCTATTTTATACTGGTTTGAGTTTACGTGCGGTTGTGGAGGAGAAGATGGGCGACTCTCGCGATCAGACAGTTCGGAACGACCAGCTGCTTGATCGCGCCAGTGCGTTCGTTTCCAGCAATGGCGGCGCGGTCCATGAAGACCTGCTGATTCGTCATGTGTTCGGCAGCGCCGGCCAGGCGAATCTCTGGCGACCATTGCTGAGGCAGCTTCTGAGTGAATCGCGTGAGCTGGGCTTGCGAGGTGACGGCTACTGGACGTCAACGACGATCAACGAGCCGGCGGCTTCGTATGACAACCTCTTCTCTGGCGACTTCACGGTGATCGACGTCGAGACGACTGGTTTGAAACCGTATCATCATCGGGTGATCGAGTTCGGCGCAGTCCGCTATCGGGACGGCGAGCAAGTCGGAACGCTCAGCCTGCTGATACACCCGGAACGCAGTGTTCCGCAGTATGTCCGAAAGCTGACTGGCATTGTCGATTCGGATCTTGTTGACGCTCCGCTGTTTCACGACGTCGCGGACCACATTCTCGAATTCATCGAGGACACGCCACTAGTGGGCTACAACGTTGGATTCGATGTGTCGTTTCTCAATTCAGAGCTTCAGCGTATAGATCGTCCGGCGCTCCTGAACCACGCGATTGACCTCCTGCCGGTCGCCAACTCCCTTCTCCCAGGGACCCGTTCCCGCGGATTGAGTTCACTTGCGCGTGAACTCGACATCACGCCGTCCGGTACGCATCGAGCGCTCGATGATGCGCTTTGCACCGCATCGGTACTGGAGCGGTTGGCGCCCAGAATTCGCGCGGCCGGCATCACCTCGCTAACACAACTTGACGGATTTCGCGCAGTTCGGCGCGATCAACCCGATGCGACGGGCCCACTTGCTCGCGGGCGCTCGCTTCTCGCTCCGGAACACGTTGAGTCCGCGCCGACGACACCCGGGGTTTACATCATGCGCGGCGCTGAGGATCGCGTTCTGTATGTCGGCAAAGCGCGGGATCTCCGGTCGCGTATCCGGTCCTATTATTCGCAACCGCTCGGATATACCCGAAAAATGGACGGTCTGCTGCAATCGATTGAGCAGATCGAGATAGTTGAGACAGGATCAGAGCTTTCCGCCCTGCTGCTCGAAGCTCAACTCATCGCCCGATACCGGCCGCAGTTCAATCGGCAGATGCGGACGTTCGACAACTATCCGTATATCCGGGTCGAAACGAATAATTCGTGGCCGCGCGTGAACCTCGTCAAGGAAGTGTCGGACGATGGCGCAAGCTACTATGGCCCGTATCGGAGCTCACGAGCCGCACGAGCAACGGTTGACGCGCTCAACGATATCTTTCCGCTCAGAAGCTGCTCTCGAAGTTTCACCAACGCTCGCAGCTATGGGTCTCCGTGTACCGAGCTCGATTTCGGACGCTGTCTCGGCCCCTGCACGGGACAGGTCGACGCTGACGAGTATGCCGGGTATGTCCAGGAGGTAATCGCCTTTCTCGATGGCGATGTCGATCCGGTATTTGACCGATTGCATCGACAACTTGAAACCGCTGCCGCTCGACTCGACTTCGAAAAGGCGACGAAGGTGCGAAACCGGATAGATCGAGTGACCGAGCTCTGTCAGTCACAGTCGGTGTTGAGCGAGGCGCTGAACACCGGTCAGTTGGCGATCGTGCTCCCGGCGGTCGACCCTGAGTCGCGCGAGATCCTCCTTACCCGGCACGGACGCCCCTGGTCGAGCAGGATATTCCACCTGGAAGAACCGATTGAAGCGGTCGCCGCCGATCTTGCGCGCTCGTGGGACCGGGCGGAGCGGCTGGCATCGGCAACGATTCTGCAACGAGAACTCGATTCGGTACAGATTCTGATTCGCTGGGTGCGGAAGAACTGGGATCTCCCCTGTATTATCCCGCTCGCACCAGACCTGGTGGACTGGGAAGCGATCGTGGAAGAGGCCCGAACCGTCGAACTGATTCAGTGACCTGGCCGCCGATCAGCTCCTGCTATGGCGCCGGGCGCCGGATTGCGTCAGAATTGGCGCAGGGTTATTGACAGTCGCAAACAGAAATGCGGTTTGTACATCGTTGGTCAGGTTCGGGCACGACGGTTGGCTTGGACAGCTCGCCCGGGATGTCACGTTCGATTCCGTGGAAGCGGTCGCGCGTGCCGCGGGAGCGGTAATGGTGCGCGATTTTCCAGACGACGCCCGTCTCGTCGTCGGATTCGATCGCCGATTTCTATCCGATCGCTTTGCGCAGCATATTGCTCGCGAGCTCGCCGCCCTCGGAATTGAGATCTGGCTGAGCCCGGATCCGATCCCAACCCCGGCGCTATCATATGCAATCCAGCGAGTTGACGCCGTTGGCGGGATCATGGTGACCGGAGGCGCGCACCCTTCA
>SKTL01000508.1 GCA_007122555.1 Thermomicrobiaceae bacterium
AGGCGTCTCAATCGGGCAAATGCGGCCATAATGCGAATAGTGAACGTCACGAACGTCGAAACCAGCGCGGTCTCGGCTCAGTCCACCCGGTCCGAGCGCCGAGAGTCGTCGCTTGTGCGTCAGCTCGGCCAGCGGGTTGGTTTGGTCCATGAACTGGGAAAGCTGACTGCCGCCGAAGAACTCGCGAACCGAAGCCATCACCGGCCGGGTCGTGCTGATCAATCCATTTGGCGTCACCGTTTCGACATCCTGGATGGTCATCCGTTCGCGGATACCGCGCTCCAGCCGTTGCAGTCCGGTTCGGACGTGCATTTGAATCAGCTCGCCTACTGCACGAATACGGCGGTTTCCGAGATGATCAATATCATCCGGCTTATCGACGCCGCGGTTGATCATGATCATCCGGCGCACGATCTCAATAAGGTCCTCGTTGGTCAGCACCCGAGTATCGAGGCCGATGTCAAGCTCGAGACGCTTGTTCAGTCGATACCGACCGACGCGAGCCAGATCATAGCGGCGGCGATCGAAGAACAGATTATGCAGCAGCGTCGAGGCGTTCTCCTTGGTCGGCGGATCGCCCGGTCGCAGCCGGCGATAGAGTTCCACCTGAGCCTCTTCGGGGGTTTCGCTGGTATCCCGCTCGAGGGTACTCTCGATAAACTGCAAGTCCTGATCGTCGACATCCTCGAACAACGCCCGAATGTCATCGTTGTCGCCAAGGTTCAGCGCCCGCAGCAGCACGGTTGCCGGCAGCTTGCGTTTGCGGTCGACCTTCACCGAGAGCACGTTGCGGTTCGACGTTTCGAACTCCAACCAGGCGCCCCGGCTCGGAATCAGTTTTGCTCCGCACAGACGTCGTCCAGTCGCGTTATCTTCAGAAAGATCGAAGTATGCGCCCGGCGACCGCACCAGCTGAGAGACAACCACCCGCTCGGCGCCGTTAATAAGGAACGTGCCCTTCGGCGTCATGATCGGGAAATCGCCCAGAAAGACATCGCTTTCCTTGACCTCGCCGGTCTCGCGTACGGTCAGGCGAACCTTGATTCGCAGCGGCGCCGCGTACGTCATGTCGCGCTCGCGGCAGAGTTCTTCTGACAGCCGTGGTTCATCAAACCAGTGCTCCAGGAACTCCAGCTGCATCTTGTTGTTGTAGTCTTCAATCGGAGAGATCTCCTGAAGGAGTTCTCGCAGGCCATCCGATTTGAACCAGTCAAACGATTCGATCTGAAGCTGCACCAGGTTCGGCATTTCCAGAACGGTCGGGATGCTAGCGTACGATCGGCGGCCAATCCCCAGATTGGAGAGGACCTGGTCCTTACTGACTCCGGCGACTCCCTGGTCTCGGACAGTTATGGCCATTCACTGCTCCTCTTTTAGATAGTGTGGAACGGCGGGACAAACATGAGCCTAACCCGGCTACGCACCTGACGCACCAGCGGGTTGACCCTTCCAAACGAACTCAAATTGACGACAAATGCTGTATCGACGGGAACACGAAAACGCAGGAGGGCAATGTGCTCCCCTCCCGACGCTTGGGACCGAATCGGTTCTCGAATATGATCCTAAGTTTGTTCCGCATGCCCGAGCGACCACCAATCAGCAAACATGAAGTATAAGAGGCGGTCAGGGCGATGTCAATGTGAAACACGACGAATCGCAGATCTGGCGTTGGCCAGACCGTGCGTTCAATTGCGAACAGTCTACCAGAGGGAGTCGTTCAACGCGATAGCGACCCCGGCATTCTGGCGGAATCGGTTATAGTTGGGATCAACAAACGCTGTCCGGGCAGTAGTGAAACGGACGACGCATGGCTGATTCATCGCATTCGCTGCCGCAGGTAAAACACGAACCGCTGATTATCCGGATCGATCGTCACATCTATCGGTTCGCCCGGCACTGGCTCCTCGCCTTTAACCTCGTGGCGTTCTTCCTCGCGTCAATGCCGTTCATTATCCCGTTCATGGCATCGCAGGGGTTCACAGGGTTCGCGGCCTGGCTGCACACTTCCTTCGGATTGATGTGCCATCAGATGCCCGAACGCAGCTTCACGCTTTTCGGCGAACAGATGGCGCTCTGTCATCGAATGACTGCGATTTATGTCGCCTCGTTCGTCGGCGGAATCGGATACGCGATCGTCCGTGACCGCTTGCCTCCGCTCAGTTTCCGCGCACTGGCGATTATGGCGACACCGATGGCGATCGACGGGTTCACCCAGCTCTTCGGGTTGCGCGAGAGCGTCTGGGAATTGCGGCTCATCACCGGCTCTCTCTTTGCGCTGGGCGTCATGTGGTTCTCCTTGCCAAGGCTGGAACAAGGATTTGGAGAGATCAAGACAGTCGTTGAAACGCGATTCAAGCGACTCGTGCGTGAGGGTCGAAGTAACCCGCTTTCCTGAGATTGCCTTCGATGCGTCGACGGCTCGACTGCATGAGCCATGAAAGTGACATTGTGTGAGTAATTCGTTATTGAATGGGAAACGAATTCTACTTGGCGTAAGCGGTGGAATCGCCGCCTACAAGGTGATCGAGCTGGTCCGGATGCTCCGCCAGGCCGGAAGCCGTATCGACGTTGTGATGACCGCCGCAGCCGAACAGTTCGTCACGCCGCTCACGTTCGAAACGCTAACTCGCCAGCCAGTCCGCCGCGATGTGTTCCAGCAATGGACCGAAGCGGAAGCCGGTCATGTGACGCTTGCTGAAAAGGCCGACATCATGGTGATCGCCCCAGCGACCGCCAACACGCTCGCGAAACTGGCTCACGGACTGGCGGACGACATGCTGACCGTCAGCGCGCTCGCCTGTCCATCGCCAGTTCTGGTCGCCCCGGCAATGGACCATCACATGTATTTGAATTCAGCAACGCAAGCGAATCTTGAAACGCTCCGGTCTCGCGGCATTCACGTGGTTGGGCCCGATCAGGGAGAGCTGGCGTCAGGCATCATCGGTCAGGGCAGACTGGTCGCCCCTGATCACCTGTTCGGTTCGATCCGTTCAATCCTTGGACAGTCCGGCCCGCTGGCGGGCAAGCACGTCGTCGTGTCTGCCGGGGCCACTCGGGAGCCGCTCGATCCGATCCGATTTATCTCGAACCGCTCCAGCGGTCGCATGGGGTACGCAATCGCGCAGGCGCTTGTCGATGCCGGCGCGCGCACATCACTGATTTCCGCCGCGACACATCTTGATCCGCCGGTCGGCGCAACGGTTGAACAGGTTGAATCCGCGGCGGACATGCACAAGGCTGTCACAGAAGCGGCTACGGATGCCGACGCTCTCATTATGTCTGCTGCGGTTGGTGATTACGCGGCGCGCGAGGTCAGCGCGGAAAAGGTCAAGAAGGACGATGACGACCTGACGATCGAGTTGACCAGAACTGTCGATATTCTCGCGACAACCGAACGCCCGGGCTTGATCAAGATAGGTTTCGCCGCTGAGACAGCAAATCTGACCGAGTATGCGAAGGCGAAGCTCGTGTCGAAGGGCGTTCAGCTCCTCATCGCGAATGATGCGCGACAGGCTATGGGATCAGACGACAACCAGGCATTCTTCTTCCGTCCAGGACACGAACCTGAAGAACTCCCACTGATGTCCAAGCACGACCTGGCGCGTCGTATAGTTGACGAACTGGTTCGGCTCGTCGAGATACGGAGCACAGGCGAGGGGAACTGATCTGATGCAACCACCTCGCTCACGCACGCCCAGGATTGATCTGAGCGACACCGAAACGCTTCGCGCCCTGATTCTCAACGCCACGGCGATCGCCATGACGTTGTTAACGCTCAGAGTCGCGACACTGGTGGTCACCGACTCGTCGGACGGGACGTTCCCACGCTACCTGCAGATGGTGACGGAGCCGCTGGTCTGGCCATTCAAGTTTCTCCCGATCCTCAGCGCAACGATCCTTGCAAACATCACGTTGATCGACATACTCATGATTCCGGTCATCGCAATGGCCGGTCTCTTCGTCGCCGGGATCCTCACTGGCTGGCGAGAATCCGGCGCCCGCGCGCGTCGCTATCCGTCCCTGCGGGAATAGCCAATCTACGCTCATGCTACACTGACTCCCGGCAGGGAACGTGCGCTGCTACGGCCAGCGAACGCGAACGTTCGTCAGAATCAACCTGAAGACGGTAACAATGCGAAGCATTGCTCGATCAACGGCACGTGAAATCAAAGGGGGAGCCGAGACATGACGCGAAACGTCGTTCGGGGAATCCTGAACCTGATACTCGCCGCAGCGGCAGCATGGCTGGCCAATTTCATCGTTGAGAAGATGTTCGGCCCCGAAGAACTCGAAACCGACTAGCAAGCTGCACGACAGCACGATGTTTACCGAAACGACCGTATCTGATGTTCAAACCGATCGTAGTCAGGAGGCAAGTGCGTGATCACGCGTTCCGACCTGCAAGAGATTAGCCAGCTTGAGAACGACCAGGGACACCTGCTCAGTCTTTACCTTCCACTGTTTCAGGACACGAACGACACGGATTACAACATCGAGCTCAAGAATCTGCTGCGATCAGCCGACCAGCGCTTCCAGCAACAGTTCGGAAGCGAGCTGCCAGCGTCGTTCGAAGGGCTATTCGAGGACATTCGCGTCTTCATTCGTGACAACGCCGGTAAGTATGGACGGGGCATCGCGCTCTTCGCCACTCCGGACAAGGGAATCATTGAAACCAGATCGATGCCCAGTTCAGTCGAACCCTCTGCGATCGTTGATTCCCGGCCAAATCTCGCGCCGTTGATTCGACTGGTCGAGGACTACACGCCCTATTGCGTGTGCATCATCTCGCGCGATCAAGCCCGAATCCTCACCGGTATCCTGGACGAACTGGAAGAGCACAGTCAGTTGGAAGACGATGAGGTTCCGGGACAGCATGATCAGGGAGGCTGGTCCCAGTCGCGCTTCGAACGTCATATCGAAGATCACGTTCATCGGCATTTCAAGCGTGTCGCGCAACACCTCTTCGAGATGCTGGAAAACAACGACTATCAACACCTGATCCTGGGAGGGCCGGAAGAGGTTGTCGCTGGTTTCAGGGATGTGTTGCACCAGTATGTCAAGGACCGTCTCATCGGACATGTACGGCTGCTCATGGAAGCGAACATCAACGACGTGCGTTCACACGCGCTGGACGTAATCGAAGAACAGGTGAAACTGCGAAAACGAGACCTCATTCAGAAAGTCGAGAGCGAATCGCTCGCCAAAGACATGGGAGTTCACGGTCTGACCGGCGTCATGGAGGCGTTGCAGCGAGGACAGGTGCTCAGTCTGGTCGTAGACCACCATGTCCGTACCAGCGGCATTGTCTGCACGTCCTGCGGCGCGATGAGCGTTACCCCTGCACAAGGCGAGACGTGTCCGTACTGTCAGAGCGCCGAGATCCGGGAAATGACGAACGTGATTCCCGGGATCATCACCACTGCTTTTCAACAAGGCGCGGCGATCTCGGTCATCGACGATGAAGAGCAGCAAGAGCAGCTCGCGAAACTCGGCGGAATCGGCGCACTTCTGCGATTTCGTGTTGAAGAGCAATCTGCCTGATGACCAGTCGGAAACGAGCGATTGCCGTCGTGAATCCGAACACTGGGCGACTTCCCGCTGACAAGTTGGCCTGGTTTATCGGCAAGATGCTCGAACAGTTCTATGATGTCGATTTCCGCTTCAGCACATATGCTGGAGAAGAGCGTGAGATTGCCGAGGCAGCCGCCAGCGAGGCGGTTGATCTGGTCATCGCGGTAGGCGGCGACGGAACCGTCGCGCACGTTGCGGCCGGGATCATCGGCAAAGATGTCGACATGGCGATCATTCCGAATGGCTCGACGAATGTCGTCGCCCGGGGACTCGGTATCCCCGGGGACCCCTTCCGCGCAGCGAGAGCGCTGCAGCGCGACATGTTCCCGCAATGGATCGACGTTGGACTATCCGGCAAGCGGGTTATCCTCCACATGGCCGGAAGCGGGATTGATTCCCTTATGTTCCGAGACGCGCGGCCGGCCATGAAGCGTTTCTTCGCCTGGCTGGCCTACGTTCCACCGGCGCTGAAGCATCTCGGCATCAGACCTTGGCGGTTCAAGTTAACGGTCGACGGAGAGATGTTCGAAACGGACGCGAGAATGGTTCTTGTCGCCAACGGGGCGTTCATTATCAACCCGCGGTTCGAAGTTGGGCGCGATATCAGGATTGACGACGGCTATCTCGATCTTCTCGTCTTCAGACCGCCGAACGTCGCGGCATCGCTCAGTCTGGCCGCCTGGATCGCGCTCGGACGACCGCACCGCTCCAGATACGTCTATCAAACGAAGGTGAAATCGGTTCGCATCGACAGCGAACCACCGGCGCCCGTTGAATTCGACGGAGACTACGTCGGCGTTACGCCGGTTGATATCACCGTCCAACCGCGAGCGTTGCACATTATGACGCCCATTCCGCGACCCAGCAACTGGCGAGCGCCTGATTACTCCGATTACGGCTTCGCCGCCCAGACACAACGCCAACAACCCTACTGATCGCCCTGAGTTCCACCGCAGCAGGAAGCAGCTCGTTGCCTGGCGCAATGCCTGCACCGACAACGCTCTGGTTCACCAGCGACAACCTTCAAGGGTGCGCGTCAGCTCAATTCAATTCAGGTTTTCAGAGGGTGATGATTACGGGTAGGTGTTCGCGGCGTCCCAGACATCGCCAAGGGCGCCTCTACTCTCCCCGTCAACAGCAATGTTCACATACGGGGCATTCCCCGAGGCTACCGACATCGTATCGCCCTCCAGCCGGTGCGTCGTTCCCGGCTGAATGACGTCATCAAGCACGACTACGCCGTCAACCGTCGCCTGCACCCAGACCGCTTGTGTGGTCGAAATCGTGAACACATGCCCTTGCGGCGAGTCCATCGGCTGGGAAGGCGTTTCGTTCTCCTGAGCCGCCTGCTCGTCGCTGTCATCGCTCTGGCCAAGGTCGTTCAGCTCAGAGGATTCAGCCTCGTCTGCATCGTCAGAGAGCTCATCCTGCAGCGGTAACAGCGATTCGCCGCCGCCTTCGGCCAGATCGTCACCGTCGTCATCCTCATCCATGACGGCGACTTCCTGATCAGGTTCCGGGGTTTCCACGGCTTGTTCAGTCGGAGTTCCGTTATCCGGTGGAGCGAAGTAGGCGCTGTACATCCACGCGAAAATCACTGCGGACATGATCACCATGAACGCGATGATCGCGAAATTCGGCACCCAGTGAGACGGCACTTCGGTCGTCTTGACTGCCGGAACGACCTGGAATTCTCCGCTGTGCTGCCCGTGGCTCTGCTCGAATCGAGCGAGAGCATCCATCGGATCGATGCCAAGGTACTGGGCATAGTTTCTGACAATTCCGCGGGCGTAAATGAGGGGTGGGAGAAGTTCGAATTCTTCGGTCTCAAGCGCGTGCAGGTGCCGGCGGGGAATACGCGTCTTGCGTTCAACATCCCGCAGGCTTACTCCTTTGTACTCGCGCGCTTGTCTGAGGAAACGGCCGAAGCCAGTGAGGTTTTGTCCTCCCCAGCTCATTTGGTCTTCAGCATTCCCTCTCCCCCGAAAAGGCACGGTCCGCAGCCCCCCTCTGCCGGTAGCCCACCTGTACGCCCCCTATCTTACGATCTAACCTGCCCTTCCGTCGACCCTTCCTCGTCAAGCTGACGGATTCGGATCTGGCGGATCAGGTTATCGACAAGCGGCGTCGGAGCTGAATGATGGGCGATATCGGCGCGTTCCATCCACCAATCATCTGACGGAGACCACCAGCTTCCGAACGAGCTCTGACAGGCGACCGTATCTCCCGAGACTTCCTTGCGCTTCTCGAATGCGAACGGATTCGCGCACCAGCCGGTCCAGCCATCCTTGGCGGGGAGAAAATCGCGACAATTACGACAGCAGGCGTTCGAGGCCTGCAACATCGGGATCTCCACCGAAGCAGGCGGGTCATCTTCGTGCTCGTTGGTATCCGATATTCCGGGATCATTGTCCACCTGCTCGACCCCGTGGGCAGCGCCGTTGGGAGTCGAATGGTTAGTTTCCACGTTGAACTGTTCAGTCAGTCCACTCTGATGAACATGGCCGTTCAACGTCTCCGGTTCAGCCGGGTTATGGATTTCCAGCGCCGCGTTCCGATTGTTACCGCGCCAGCTCGCATCATCAGCAGAATCCCGACCGAACACAGGCGGCGCCGGCACGGGTTCCGTCAAAGCAGCTCGCTGCTCCCGATAGTGTTCCAGGCGTCCCTGCCAGTCGCCTCGTGTTGACCCGAATCGTGAAACAACTGATTCATCCTGAAGCTGGTCCACACCGTCGAACGATGACGGCTCTTCAGCTTCCAGTGATGAGGACCATGCCTTCATGGCGCTGTCATTTCGATATGTAGCTCGATCAGCGTCGGGCATGA
>SKTL01000288.1 GCA_007122555.1 Thermomicrobiaceae bacterium
ATCATCCGGAGCAAACTACATTCGCGGTTTCACAAAATGCGGTCCAGTCTCGCGGGCGAGACTGTATCCTTGTCTGCAAGTATAACGCTGTTTTCCGCTCAGCGGGCTTTATTCGAGCGCGTTGACACGGATCTGGACTGATGTCGTGTTTCGAGGGGCGTGTTCTCACGGGACAGGGACCTAACAGGAATGGAGTTCGCAGGTGAAGCTTGCCGATATGCCGACGTTTCCGCTGGCGCAGTTGCCAACCCCGCTGATGCCGGCCAGGAATTTGTCCGCGGCGCTTGGCGGCCCGGAGATTCTGATCAAACGGGATGATCTCACCGGCCTCGCGCTCGGGGGGAACAAGACACGCAAGCTGGAGTATCTGATTGCCGATGCCCAGGCTCAGGGCGCGACCCATGTGATTACGGTTGGCGCCGTCCAGTCAAACCATTGCCGTCAGACGGCGGCGGCGGCCAGACTTGCGGGACTGAACTGTGTCCTCGTGATGAACGCATCTTCGAACGATCCGGATATTCAGGGAAACTTCCTGCTGGATCATATTCTTGGGGCCGAGACCCGCATCGTCACGGACAAATCTCAACGGCAGCCGATGACGCTGCAAGTGGAAGAAGAGCTCAAGGAGCAGGGCTACGTTCCATACCAGATCCCTGGCGGCGGATCGAACGCAATCGGAGCGGCGTCCTATGTCGCCGCGACGTATGAGTTGATGTCCCAGATCATCGACCAGGGCTCCAGCCCGACGCGGCTGTACACAACGAGCAGCGCGTCCGGGGGTACGCATGCCGGACTGGCGCTGGGCGCAAAACTGGCTGGCGTCCCGTACGCGGTGCATGGTGTCTCGATCGAACGACCGGTAGACCAGTTGAAGTCGATTATCACGCCGCTGGCGAACCAGACAGCCGAGTATCTGGGTCTTGATATTCGCCTGGATGAGTCCGACGTGATCATCCACGGCGACTACACCGGCCCGGCATATGGAGTGGCGACCGAGGAATGTCTCGAAGCGATCCGAATGTGCGCCCGAACAGATGCGCTGCTGCTCGATCCCGTCTACACCGCCAAGACGATGTCCGGCATGATTGATCATATCCGGACGGGACAGATCGGTTCGGACGAGACGGTAATCTTCCTGCATACCGGTGGCGTGCCGGCGGTTTTCGCTGACACCGATTCGATCATTCCGGCGATGCAGGTTCCGGGCATCTAGCGCGATGTTGAACGATCCAGGCGTCCGCAGGAAGCTCGCCGTTATCGGCCTCGTTCTGGGTTCGATCGGCGTGGCGAGTGTCCTCTGGGCCGTGTTCTTCGGGGATGCCGAATGGTGGACGCTGATCGTCCTTCTGCCAGTGCTGGCCGTGATGCGCAGCATGCTTCGTCTGGCCCGGTCCAGCCGCTAGCGGGATTCGCTCCGGAAGTCAATCCGCTCGACTGACCATACACGAAACGCCCCGTGGCTAACACGGGGCGTTTCGTCTCGTTCTGATTCTCATGTGTCGATTGCGGGCGTATTAGCGGTCCTCGCCGGTCTCGTCCGAGCCGGTTTCAGCTACCGGGGTTCCGCCGATGCCGAAGCGCGCCAGGATGATACCGAGTTCATAGAGCAGATACATCGGAATTGCCACCAGCAGCATGTTGAATGGATCCGGCGTCGGGGTAATGATTGCTGCGGCGGTCATACAGCCGACGAGCATGAACTTCCGGATTCCGGCGAGTTTGTCGGCGCTGACAATGCCCAGTTTCACCAGCAGGAAGATGACCACCGGCATCTGGAAGACCAGGCCGATCCAGATCATGAGCGTGAAATAGAAGCTGATGATCTCGCTGGCGCGGAACGCCGGATCGAAAACGTCGCCGCCGTATCCTCCAGCGCCGAATCCAGAGAGGAAGTTCAGTGCGCGTGGAATAACGATGAAGAATGCGAACGCCATACCGGAGACGAACAGAAAGCTCACCGGAATCAGCGCCAGCCGCAGGTAGTGCCGCTCTTCGTTGGTCAATCCCGGCCCGAGAAACGAGATGAGTTGATAGACGAGCACAGGCATCGATAGCGCGACGGCGATATAGAAGCCGATGCGCATGAACGTGGCGAAACCCTCAGTCGGGCTGATGAGCGTGAACGATTCCAGCCCGGAAAGATTCGCCATTACATCCAGTAATGGGAACGCAAGAATGAGACCGATGACGAAGGCGATCGCGATAGCGATGGCCGAGTACAGAATACGCTGACGGAGCTCCTCGAGGTGCTCCTGAAGCGTCATCTCCTCAAATATGTCTTCTGGTCCCGGCTCCGGAATCATCGGAGCGTCGGTCCGACCTCGAACGCGATCGATGATACTAACCATAGCCTCAGCTCTTGTTGTGCTGACCGGGCCGCCGGCGGATGGGCCGTCGGTGGCGCTGGTTCGAATGACGGTGTCGAGAACCCGGCCAGATCGCCGCTACGAGGACGTGTTGGCGTTCTCCTGGATGAAGTTGATCGCATCGCCAACGCTGACGATGTTGGTCGCCTCTTCATCCGAAATCTCGATGCCAAATTCTTCCTCGAGCTGCATGATCAACTCGACCAGGTCCAGTGAATCCGCATTAAGATCCTGCACGAACTCGGCTTCACGCGTGACTTTCTCTGTCTCGACGCCGAGTTGCTCAGCCACGACTCCCTGGACACGCTGAAAAAGTTCGTCCGACACCCCTGCCTCCTCTAATCGTATGTTCTTCGTGAATCCAACTGATCGTCTAAACGCTTCGGTATTATGCACATTCTTCTCTGCCGGGGGCAACATGTGCGTCGCAACGTCTTCCGGAGCTGGCTACCTTCCGCGATACACGGTTAGTGCGACGACGCCAGTCCGTTGGCGATCGTCCCCAGCACACCGTTGACAAACTTGCCCGAGTTCTCACCGCCGAATTGTTTGGCGATCTCGACCGCCTCGTTGATCGCGGCTTTCATCGGCACATCGGATTCTCTGGTCAATTCGTAGATGGCGATGCGCAGAATGTTGCGATCGACAGCTGGTAGCTGGTCCACCGGAAACGTTGGCGCCGCGTCACCGATCTGCTGATCGATCTTCTGCTGGTCCGTCTGGATGCCGGTGATCAGCCGCTCGACATAGCGGCGAACGGGCTGCGGTTCGCTCTGATCCTCAAGATATCGCTGCAGGACATCGCTGACCTCATGCCCGGCAATATCTGATTCGTAGAGCACCTGAAGCGCCAGTGTCCGCGCCTGATGTCTGGTATTTCCTACCGTCATGTGGGATTCACTCCTCGGCCGTGTGCGCGTGTTCGTTCGACTTGTTGCGTTCGACTCCTGAATGGGGATGATGCAGGCGGTATCTCAGCGTTGAATCAGGAGAGATCGTTCATCCTGCAATTGTACCTGTCAGGGGGCGGGAGTGCGTATTGATCAATCACCATTCTCCCGAGAGCCGGGGGACGACTTCATGGCGCAACTCAATACGGCCAGCCGTTTTGGCTGGCCTGACTAATCCGTCAACTGTGCGGCGCCGGATTGGAGCGCTATCTGCTGTCTAGAGTAATCCGTGGCTCGGCTCTGGCATGGTAATGATAATGGCGAAGATCCATGCGCCGATCACGAGGGCGGTCAGCAACACGACCGCGAAAATGATCTTCTTTTCACGCCCGGTTAGTGGTTTGCGTTCGCTGTCATCCATGTCCGGAAGGCTCCTTTCCCCGTCACGCACCCTATGCGGCACATTCTAACCTATTGCGAAGCTGCGGTCACGCCCGATTCTGTCGGGGTATGTCTGACAATGCCCTTATGCCGATGATCGCTACCATCCGCCGAATAGCTGCCGCTTGCAGAAATGGTCCGGTTGCATTTAGGGTGTACCGCCGTGAGCAGGCGCGTGAGGCATAGCGCTTCATAAAGCTATCTGAAAGGGGAGTTCAGCGCGTATGTGGGGTTGGAAAACAGTCGAGCGACAGGTAAGTCCGTCCGTCTCGATTGCCGGGGCGCGGGAGCGGCTCGGCGCCGAGGGGTTTGAGGAGCAGAGCGGCGATTCACGTCACGCGACCTTCAAGCGGAATGGCACACGTTTGACAACATCGGGTGATCGCACCGAGCTGGAAGCCGCAATCGCGGAAACCGATTCCGGACTGGTTCTCCATCTTCGGTATGGCGCGTTTGTCCTCTTTGATACCGGCGATCTCGAGCAGATTGCCGATGAGCTTGCCGAAAAGCTGAAACCCGCGACGTGACGATCGCTAATCGCGATACCGGGTCGGCGCCGTTTCGTACAGATCGTTGCCGCAGGCATCGTTGATGACGAAGACCGGAAACGCGTCGACCTGGAACTCGTAAATCGCCTCGGGGCCAAGGTCCTCGAAGGCGATCACACGGGATGCAGTAATCCTGCGGGCAAGCAGAGCTCCGCTTCCGCCGATCGCCGCGAAGTAGATTGCTCGATGCTTGCGAATGGCTTCGCGGACTTCCCGGCTCCGGTACCCTTTCCCGATCATTCCCTTGAGCCCGTTTTGGAGCAGTTGCGGGGTGTATCGATCCATCCGGCCGCTGGTGGTCGGTCCGGCCGAGCCGACCGCCATTCCCGGTTTTGGCGGGGCCGGGCCAACGTAGTAGATGATCTGTCCCTGAAGATCAAGCGGCAGCGATTCTCCGGCGTCCAGCATCTCGATCATTCGCTTGTGCGCTGCGTCGCGGCCGGTGTAGATCGTGCCGCTGATCAGGCACTGGTCGCCAGCGCGTAGCTGATTGATGTGCTCTTCAGTGAGCGGAGTTGTAATCCGGATCGACTCGGTCATGTTCCCTCATTATGATCGCTGGATTCCGGATCGACGTCCGGATCTCCGGCAGCTGGTCTTGGAACTCGCCGGACCCGGACCATGTTGATGCGCTGACCGCTCATCGAGAGAATGTGGATCTCCAGATCGTCAGTCTGGAAGGCGTCGCCGGGATCCGGAATCCTGCCCAATTGCTCGAAAATGAACCCGCCGAGCGTGTCAGCGTCACCTGTTGGAAGCTCGAGATCCATCGCCTCATTGAAATCCGGAATCGAGATGGCGGCATCGACGACGGCTTCCTGGTCGCTCATCGAGCGGATCAGACGTCGCTCGGCGCCGTATTCGGACGTGATCTCCCCGACGACTTCCTCGATCAGATCTTCCAGCGTGACGATTCCCGCGGTTCCGCCGTATTCGTCGATCACCACCGCCATCTGCGTTCGACGTTCGCGCATCTCGTTCAACATGGAGACGATCGTCTTTGTCTCCGGAACGAAGAGCGCAGATCTCATAGCGTCGCGTGCTTTCATCGCGGTGTCTCCACTGTGAGCCCGCAGCAGGATGTCCTTGGCGTGAACGACTCCGATGATGCTGTCCATGTCGGTCTCGTATACCGGCATCTGGGTATACCCCTTGACGGCAATCGCTTGCGCGATGTCGGCGATGGTGTCGTCCGCCTGCACTCCGGTGACGTTGATCCGGGGCATCATGATCTCGCTGACCTCGGTCTGTTCCAGTTTCAGCACATTGCGCAGGATCTCGGTTTCCGCCTGACGCAGGACACCGGCTTCCTCCCCCATCATGATGACCGTGCGAATCTCCTCCTGGCTGAGCGCGCGATGGCGATTGCTGGCTCCCGCCAGCGAGGCGACGGCTGAGGCGATCCAGGTCATCACCACTGCGACCGGTTTGAAGAGCAGGTTGAATAGCTCGAGAAGCGGTGCGTAGATCTGGGCCATTCGCTCGCCGTGGCGAATCGCGATGGTCTTGGGGGTTATCTCGCCAAAGATCAGCAGGGCGAGCGTGATGACGATCGTGGCGACCAGCGCGCCTGCCTGTGCGCCCAGGTACTGTGACGCGAGGACAGTAGCAAGTGCCGCCGACCCAGTATTGACCAGATTGTTGCCGATCAGAATGGTGACCAGCGTCTCCTCCGAGCGGTCAAACAGCCGGCGCACACGGTGAATGCCGCGCGTTCCGATGTGCTCCAGATGCCGGACCCGGATCTGCTGCAGAGAGACGAATGCGGTTTCGGAGCTGGAGAAGAATGCGGAGAGAATCAGCAGGGCGATCAACGCGAGAATCATCAGTGTGCCGCTATCGACGTCCATGCGGCGCCTCCACTGTGTTCGGGCATGACGCGTTCACCACGTGCCGTCGGGTCGGTTTGATTCCCGGTCGCTGGTCGGATAAGTCGTCATCCACGATCGGCTATACCCTCCTTCTGATTGAGCGCTGGTTCATAGCTTATCGCAGCCGCGCGCGTTGACAACGCTTCGAATTCGTCACTGCTTTGTTGACCCCACAAGTCCGCATCCGTTTCAGGACCCTTGAGAACGTTCGGTGCAGGCTGATATATTGCTGATAGGCTTTCTTCTCCCCGAGATGTTACGAGTCGTGAACAAATGCGCGGACCAATCTTTACCGTTTTCAGTGGCAGTCCAGAGTTATCCGGTCTTTGAGCAGTGTTCGACGGTAGGCCGCTCGACAGATGACGGGTTCACGGCGATCGAGTGATGAAAAGGACACGACCATGGCAGTCGAAACGATTCGTTCGATTTATGGGTACGACTCCAGCGCGACGGAGAAGATGCTGTCCTGCTGTGATCGGCTTGATCCGGCGCAGTTCACGCAGGCCGATGATTCGCCGCACGGTTCGATTCGAAATCAACTCGTTCATACGTTCCTGATTCACAAGCGGTGGTTGAGCTGGGCGGACGGGTCTCTCGACGGCGCCGCAGCCTATGCGCTCCAGGCAGATCCTGCGGATTATCCGGATATCCAGGCGATTCGAGCGATGTGGGACGGGATCGATGAACAAACCCGGCAATTCCTGGGCGGGATGACCGAGCAGGACCTGCATCACGAGTTACGTGTAGATCAGCCAGGCTTCGAGTTTGCGATAACCATCGAGAAAGTAATGCTGCATATCGCCCTCCATTCAATGCAGCACCGGACGGAGACAGCGCAATCGCTGACCCGGCTTGGAGTTTCGCCTGGCGATGTCGATTACCTCTTTTACGTGCTCGAGAATGGTTGACGGACGGCGGATTCTCCCGGATCGCACAGGACCTATGTGCTACTAACTCCGCGACAAGGCTGATGATATTCTGCCCGCTGGATTCGACGATCCGAACTGGCGCGTCTGGTTGATGAGTCAACGCAGCGGTGCATGAAGGGGTGAGTTAAACGTATGGCGGTTCGACAATTTGCGGGGCTGTTCGCGCTTGCGCTGATCGTCGCCTCAGTGCTGGCGGCATGCTCCGGTTCCGGCAGCGATGACGATAGCGCGGTTAGTGACGATCGGGAGGATGCTACGGTCGAGATTGCCGGGCAGGGCGATCAGGGGTCCGATGATGCCGGGGATTCGTCCGGAAACGACGCCGATTCCCGAGTCGTCGAAATCGGAGTCGTTCTTTCGCTGAGCGGTCCCAACGCCGCCTACGGTAATCCAAGCAATCGCGGAATCGAGCTGGCGCTTCAGGATTTCTCTGAAAGGCAGGGATTCGACGGCGTCACGTTCTCCGCGATCGTGCTGGATGACGAAGGTGACGCGGAGCTTGGAGCCGAGCGCTTCGGCGAACAGATCGAGGCTGGCGTCGACGTGATTCTCGGTCCGACGCTTTCAAACACGGCGTTCGAAGCCCACCCAGTTGCGCAGGATGCCGGCGTCCCGGTTCTGGCCATCAGCAACACGGCTGCGGGGATTGCTGATACCGGAGATCATATCTTCCGCGTGTCCTTGTCTGAGGATGCGGTCGTTCCTCAGACCGTCGATGTGATTTCCTCGGCCTGGCAGCCGGAGACGGCGGCGCTCGTCTATAGCGAAGACGACGCCTGGTCCCGATCGAGCGCCGATGCGTTCCGGGATGCGGTTGCCGGTCACGGTATCGAGATCATCACTGAACAGGATATTTCCAGCGATGGTGGCAGCTATGCCGCTCAGATTGATGCGATCGCTGCCGCGGATCCGGATGTGATTCTGCTGTCGGCACTTGAGTTCGCGTCGATCGCCTTTGTCCGTCAAGCTGAGGCGCGGGGGCTGGACATCAGCATCGCCTGCGGAAATGGATGCAACACCGGGACGTTCATAATCGAAA
>SKTL01000072.1 GCA_007122555.1 Thermomicrobiaceae bacterium
ACGGTTCGGATTGCCGGGACCGGTGATTTTCAACGTCGGCGGCCTGGATGTTCGCAAGAACGTGGAGACGCTGGTTCGCGCTTTTGCCGCGTCTCTACCCGATCTCGACAAAGATACAAGGCTGGTGATCGCCGGAAGCGCCCACACTGGAAATCGACGGCTTTATCCGCCACTGGAACCCGTAATCGAAGAACTCGGGATATCCGATTACGTGGTGCTCACCGGGCGAATTAGCGAGGCCGATAAATTGCGTTTCTACAATCTGGCGGATCTCTACGTCTTCACGTCGCTGTACGAGGGATTCGGGTTGTCGCCACTGGAGGCGATGGCGTGCGGCGCTCCGGTGATCTGCTCGAACCGATCCAGCTTGCCGGAAGTAGTTGGAGAAGGTGGAATTCTGGTCGATCCTGAGCCAGCCAAGATCGCCGGCGCAATGAGCACGGTGATGAACGATCGCTATCTGCAACGGCGACTCATCGCTCAAGGGCTGGAGCAGGCGTCCAGGTTTTCCTGGGAGCGCACGGCAGCGATGACCCGCGACGTGTACCGGCAGGTGCTGGACGCGTCCTGACTCGTCTGAACCAGTAATTGGCAGGGACTTCTGTGCGTATCCTCATGATCTCCAAGGCGCTTGTCACCGGCGTGTATCAACGAAAGCTCGAGGAACTGGCCGCGTTGCCGGATGTCGAACTCATGGTGGTCGTGCCTCCGTACTGGTACGAGGAGCGGGTTGGAGTCCAGCGTTTTGAACGCGCTTACACCTCTGGCTATCAACTCGTCGAATATCCGATGTGGTTCAACGGTCGCCATCACATCCATTTCTATCCCGGTATCGGACGGATCATTCGTTCGTTCAAGCCGGACATTCTGCATATCGATGAAGAGCCATACAACTGGGTAACGCTTCATGCGGCGATCCTTGGGCGGCTTGCCAGGGCAAAGGTGATGTTCTTCTCCTGGCAGAACCTGTACCGGCGATATCCGATCCCCTTCCGCATGATCGAGCTCTCGAACTACCGTCTCTGCGCAGCTGGAGTCGCCGGCAATCGAGAGGCAGTGGAAGTGCTGCGCCGGAAGGGCTATCGGGGCCCGCTCGATGTGATTCCGCAGTTCGGAGTTGATCCGGAGATCTACACGCCGCGAGATCAATCCGCGCCGAACGAGCGGCCAGTCATCGGCTACGCCGGCCGACTGGTGAACGAGAAAGGCGTCGATGTCCTCATTGAGGCTGTCGCCCGCCTCAAATCGCGAGCGCCTCGCTTGCAGATCATCGGAAACGGAAGCGAACGGAGCCGGTTGGAGCACCTGGCGTCGTACAAAGGGATTCGCGATCGGGTCACGTTTCGCGGTCAGATTGCCTCGGCCGATATGCCGGAAGCGATACGCCAGCTCGACCTTCTGGTTATACCGTCGCGCACTCGACCGAACTGGAAAGAGCAGTTCGGCCGGATCATCATCGAGGCGATGGCGTCCGGGGTTCCGGTGCTCGGATCCGACTCTGGGGAAATCCCCAACGTCATCGGCAATCCGGATCTCGTCTTCCCGGAAGATAACGTGGATGCACTCACCCGCAAGCTGGATCAGCTCGTTGCTGACCAGGAATTGCGCCTCGAGCTCTCGAAATGGGCGCGGCAGCGCGTACTGGATCACTTCACGCAGGCGAGCGTGGCGCGTCGGTACTACAACGTCTATCGAATGATGCTCGAGGGACCGGCCGCGGCGATGGAGAAGGAATGAGCAAGCGGATCCTGAGTCAGTCCAGCTGGCTGAGATTACTGGAGCCCGGACCGCTCGTGCTGGTCACCAGCATGTTCCGGAGTCACCCGAACGTAATGACGGCGGCCTGGGTCTCCCCGATCGGCTTTGACCCGCCGATGATCCAGCTGGCGATTCATCCCGGCCGGCTCACACACGAACTGGTCAGCAAGTCGGAAATGTTCGGGTTGAGTGTCCCGACCATGGACCTGATCCGCGCGGTGCATCGGTGCGGGGTGATTTCCGGAAATGATCAGGACAAGTTTGAGGCGTCTGGCCTGACGCCGATTGATCCGCACGAGATTGAGGCGCCGCGCATTCACGAATGCGTCGCCCACCTCGAATGCGGGGTGCTCCAGCGTGTGTCGCTCGCTGATCATGATCTTTTTATCGGCCGGATTCTGACTGCCGAAGCCGATGCAGATTACTTCGGGGATCGCTGGTATGCCGATCAGGAGCTTCCGCTGGTTCACCACATCGCAGCGGAGCATTATTCCGGAATGACCCGCAGCTACGCGGTCAATCTCGACGAGGATGCAGACGAATCGTAAAGCTGGCCCGAGTGGTGGCGGGTCTAGTTCTCCTTCGCCAGTCCGAACGAGACGACGTCGGGGTTCGGCCCGACCGGAAGCGCCATCGCGCGCGCGACCCGATTCGCGAGATCGAGCCATCCCTTGCGCGCGTTTTTCGTCAATCGCGTCTTCTGATCGTTGAGCAGCTCGGTCAGGTGCTCACGGTCGATCTCCAGATCCCCTGAGACGTTGCGTCGAAGCTCCCGTCGGCGATCGTCGGAGACCGAACTCGCTTGCCGAAGCGACTCGACCATCCGGCGGATTTCGCTCTGATCTGATTCAAGAAGCGCAGTCGGGGCAACGAACAGGTGCGTAGGGATCGCCATTGAGGTCAGGATAAACCAGGCTCGTACGAGATCTTCGTTATAGGTGTCGGCATCCGGGCGCATTGCCGCGGCGCCGTCAAGAATCGTCACTTCGGACTTCTGCTGAGACCGATTCCAGTCGACGACATCGATTCCGTAGAAATGGTGAACTGTCGCACGGGCGAGCGCTTCAGCAGCCGGGCAGACATCTCCAAGCTGTACCGTGGCGTGTTCAACCTCGTCCGGACGCTGAGTCGTACGCATGACGAACGGGCCGCGATGAGTCGACACCAGCGCCAGATCCGCGACCACCGAATGCGTTTCGAGAAGTCGGGTTGCGTCGATCGCGTCGACCAGGGCGCAGGCATCACCGTCAACCAGGAACTCGTCGGTCACCCGATCTCGGAGAATCAACCAGTCGGGAGTATCGAGCCAGCCAGCCTGAAAGGGGTAGCTGATCTGACTTGTGGCGGCGTTCGCCTCGAGAAAACAGTTAATCATTCCGTCTCATTCCATGATGCGTCAATTAGCTCAGATCTCCCATGCCGTCGATCCAGAAGCGCTGCACCGCGCTGCGCAATTCGATGTGTTCCGGGAGGTCGAGATCCGGGTCGCTATCTAGTATCTGCTGCGCTTCGGTCCGCGCGGCATTCAGCGTAATCATATCGCCCAGCACGGCGAATTCGAGCTCCGGGATGCCGCTCTGGCGAGTGCCGAAGAACTCGCCCGGACCGCGAAGCTCCAGGTCGACCTCCGCCAGGCGAAAGCCATCCTGCGTTTCCACGATCGCATCTAGCCGCCGCTGGCTGGCGCCTCCTTCAGAATCGTCGCTGGTGACCAGGATGCAGTATGATCTGGCGCCGCCGCGCCCGACCCGCCCGCGGAACTGGTGCAGCTGTGAGAGGCCGAACCGCTCGGCGCCCTCGATCACCATGACCGTTGCGTTCGGAACGTCTATACCGACTTCGACAACCGACGTCGCCACCAGAACATCTATCTCGTGGTCACGGAACTTCGTCATGATTTCGTCTTTTTCGCCGGATTTCATTCTCCCGTGGAGAAGCCCCACTCGTAGATCCGGAAACACCTCCTTGCTGAGGCGTTCCGCCTCAGACGTGGCGGCTTTGACGTCAAGGCGCTCGGATTCCTCTACCAGTGGGTAAATGATGAATGCCTGCCTGCCCTCGTGAACCTGTTCACGGATGAACTGATGGACCTCGGGCCGTTTCCGGCCGCTGGTGCGCCGGGTGACAATCGACTGACGGCCCGGCGGGAGTTCGTCGATGATCGAGACGTCCAGATCACCGTGCAGCACGAGCGCCAGACTTCGCGGAATCGGGGTAGCCGTCATGACCAGTATGTCCGGATTCAACCCCTTCGATCGCAATCGGGCCCTCTGGCGGACGCCGAAGCGATGCTGCTCGTCGATAATCGCCAGCCCGAGGCTCCGGAAATCGACGCGTTCCTCCAGAATGGCGTGGGTGCCGATGAGGATGCTGATCGTTCCGTCAGCGAGCCCCTTGTCGATCTCACGACGTCGTGACGCGGGGGTGCTGCCGGTCAATAATGCGCTGCTCGGCCGGTTTGCCGACGGCAACTGTCCGAAGATCTGCTCAAATGTCCTGGCGTGTTGCTCGGCGAGGATCTCGGTCGGCGCCAGGATTGCAACCTGCGCATCGCATGACACCACCACGTACGCGGCAATGGCCGCCACGACGGTCTTCCCCGAGCCGACATCACCCTGAAGCAAGCGACTCATCGGCTCGTCTCGCGCCAGATCTTCCAGAATCTCGTGTAGCGATCGTTCCTGGGCGTCAGTCAGCTTGAACGGGAGCGATTGTTTGAAGTACTGCACCCGCTTGGGATCGGGCGGAAACGACTGCCCCTGCTGCTTTTGCCATTCGGTCTTTCGCCGAAGTAACCCGTATTGCAGGACGAGAAACTCGTCGAACGCCAGGCGCGCCCGCGCCTGGCGGTGTTCGCTCATATTCTGGGGATAGTGAAGCGCTTCCAGCGCTCGACCAAGATCCATGAGATTGTGGCGATTGCGCATCGCCGGCGTAAGTGGATCAGTGATGTAATCACGGGCGATATCGAGCGCTCGTCGCGTCAGGTTGCGCACCTGCTTCTGAAACAATCCGCGGACCAGCGGGTAGAACGGGACAAGTCGACCGGTATGGATCGTTTCGCCTTCCAGCTTTTCCCATTCGGGGTTACGCAGGCACGGCTTCCCGCTCTGTCGTTCGATCTTGCCGCTTACCGCGATCTCAACGCCCTGGTGCAGCTGATTCAGAACGTATGGGTTAAAGAAAATGACCGGCAATGACCCCGATTGATCGGTAATCGTGACCGTGACCATCCTGGCGTTGTTGCGGGTGCGCTGCTCCTGGACGTCGGTGACTCGGCCGCGGACGGTGTACTCGCCATTGAACCTGACACTGTTGATCGGGCTCAGGCGAGTGTAATCCTCGTGCCGGCGAGGAACCATGTAGAGGAGATCGCGCACGGTCTTGACACCGAGCAACTTGAGCTGGTCCTTGCGGTTGTCCCCGACACCGGGAATTCTGGATACGGGGTCGTCGAGCGAATCGAGCTTCACGGCGCTCGGGCGTCTGGATGGCTGCTGACGTGGGACTCTCGCCGGTCGGGTCACTGGCGGCTCAGGCTCCGGCGTCCCCGTTGCCGCCTGCTCAGACATCCCCGGTACTGAATTGACGATCTGTTCGGCATGGGATACGCGGTCGGCCCGAACCGAATGGGGGAGATCGCTGTATCCGGCGAATGTCAGCGCGAGCTCGTTGAAGATCGCCGTCGCTTTGTCGGTTTGCTGGGCCTCTCCGGCGATTCTTCGGACAAACGCTTCCAACCCGCCGCTCATGGCCGAGTCATCGAATTGCTTGCGCCGTTCCAGGCGCAAGACTTTCCGGAGTAGTTCGAGGCGTTCAGTCAACGCACTGGCCGTTGCATCTGGCATAGGCGATCGCCTGTCACCTTGCGACGTCGGTTCGCTGACTGAATCTTACCGAAGTCTGAGCGATCACTTCGGGGAGACAAGCCCGGTAAATCCGGTCAGTCCCGGTCCGCCGTAGGCTCCGATGACGGTACCGATCTGACCGGTCACAACCTCAATCTCGGGCTGTATCTCCTTAATTCGTTCAACCAGTCTGGTCGCTTCGTTCGGCGCATCGAGGTGGAGCACGGCCACACGGTCGAACGGCTGTGACTCTTCGAATGTCGTGGCCAGTCGTTCCAGCGCCCGCCGGTAGGTCCGCACCCGTTCCACTGGTTCAACGACACCGTCACGCACTTGTACGATCGGTTTGAGCTGAAGTGCCGACCCAAGCATCGCGGCGGCGCGGCCAATCCGACCGCCTTTGCGCAAGTACTCCAGCGTCTCGAGCGTGGCGAAGAGGCGCTGGTTTTGTTTGCGCTGCTCAATGTATGACGCAATCTCTCCGGCTGATTTGCCCGCCTTCGCCATCTCCGCGGCTTCCAGCGCCAGAAACCCGATGCCCATTGAGACGGTTGTCGAGTCGATGACGTGGATCGCGTCGCTCCCAATCGCCGCCTTCGCCTGGGTCGCGGAGTTAAGCGTCCCCGAGAGTTGCGGGGAAATATGGATCGAGACGATATCGTGACCACTATCGAGAATGTCCTGATAGACGTCCCGGAATGCGCCAATCGAGGGCTGCGACGTTCGGGGGAAGACGCCGCTGCGAAGATGGGCGACGAACTCATCCTTGGACAGATCGATCCCATCCTTATAGGTCGTTCCTTCAATCTCGACGATCAAGGGAACCACGGAAATCGGAAGGTCCCCGATCCATTCAGCAATGAGATCGGCCGTGCTGTCGGTGACGATATGCACCGGCCTGGGTTCGGAATTCATCAGACTACTCCCCACCTCTTTTTCACGCCGATTCCCGTTCAACGAATGCGACTCCAAGCCCCTTGGGGCCAATATGCGCCGATAACACTGGTGATAGCTCGGAGATAAACAGTTCGTCCTGGTTCAGTTTCGACGAGAGGCATTCGGCGACCAGGCCGATATCTTCAGCTCCCGCGGTGAACAGGACCGCCGCTGATTCGATCGCCGGAACCTCCTCGATCAACTGCAGCAATCCGGTGACCGCGCGGGCGTGGGTTCTGGTTCGCGCTTGCGGAACCACGATGCCCTCCTCAATACGCAGCAGCGGTTTCAATTGCAGGACAGACCCGATAATCTCCGCCGCGCGTCCGATTCTGCCTCCCCGTCGCAGATGTTCCAACGTATCGACCAGGAAGATCACGTGGGTGCGACTCAAGAGAGCTCTTGTCGCCGATTCAATCTCATCGATCGACGCGCCCGCCTGCGACATCCTGGCGGCCTGCCTCACGATCAATCCGAGTCCCATCGACGCGGTGCCGGAATCGATAACGCGGATATCAGGGCCGTTGAGAAAGAGATCACGAGCAGTGCAGGCGCTTGAGTAGGTCCCGCTCAGTTTGGACGAAATATGAATCGAGATGATCTGATCGTATTCATCGCTCAGACGCTCGTATTCTCTGGCGATTCGACCCGCAGACGGCGCCGACGTTGAGGGAACGTCATTCTCCGAGGTCAGGAGTTGCATGAATTGCTCAGGCATGATGCTAACGCGGTCCTCGAAAGACTCGCCGCCGATTCGAATGTTGAGTGGCACGACGGCGATATCGAGTTGCTCGATAAGCTCTTCGGGCAAATCGGTTGTGCTATCGGTAACAATTGCGACCCTGGACATTGCCTGTCAGCTCCTTACCCAGAACGTCGCTACTCCAGCGCGATAAGCAGATCGTAGTGAGGCTGGCCTCCGCTGGTAATCTCCAGGTCCAGGTCCGGGTAGGCTCCCTCAATCAGTGACTCCACTTGATCAACCAGATCCTGCTCAGCGGATTCGCCGACGAAAACCGTCGCCAGTTCGCAGTCCTCAGCGTCAGCCTTCTGCAGCAGATCGAGCAACGCTCGAGCTGAATCCGGGCCGGACACGCACGGAGTCCCATCCAGCACTCCCATGAACTCGCCTTCCCGGAACTCGAGATCCCCGATAACCGCATCTCGATGCGCCCGAGTGAGGGACAGCGAACGCACGTCGCCGGCGGCGCTGGTCATGGACTCGACATTCTCCTCCAGTGTCGCGTCGAAGTTGAATGCGGCGAGCGCTGCGATGCACTGCTGGACGGACTTCGTCGGTACGACATGAACGGTCTGGTCGCTCATTTCCGCGGCATGTCTGGCCGAGGCGATAATGTTGGAATCATTCGGCAACACGATGATTTCGGACTTGTTCAGGCTGTCAATCGCTTCCCGGATCTCGCCGGTGCTGGGGTTCATTGATGCGCCGCCGGAGACGATCACATCGACTCCCATCCCGCGGAGCGCTCGACTGACTCCTTCGCCCGAGGCGACGGCGACGAT
>SKTL01000174.1 GCA_007122555.1 Thermomicrobiaceae bacterium
AGCCGCTGACGCCCGGGCCGCTGGAGCGAGCCGAAGATGTTCTGGTCAACGTGGGACTGATGCCTGTGCTGGTTGTCGGCGGCGCGATCGTTGTTGTCATGGGGCTGGTCAAGATGGTCCGGGCAATCAATGTTCGAGACCTCGACGAGGATGTGGGCCCTGATGTCGAATACTACGGCCAGGACATGTTCGACGATTTTGAGAGCGACGCGCTCGACGACGATTTCTTCGACGATGGCGCCTCCCGCGGGACTCCTCCAACCTTGACATGACCGGTATCAATTGTTAAGCTAGCCCGAGTTAGCACTCTCGGTTGTTGAGTGCTAATCGGGGTGATAGAACATGACCGGTGAACTGAGCGCTCGCCAGCGCAAGATTCTGAAATTGATCGTGCAGGATTACGTCCGAACTGGCCGTGCGGTTGGATCGAAAGCGCTGATCGACCGGTACAAACTGGACGTTAGTCCGGCGACGGTGCGAAACGATATGGGCGTGCTGGAGGAGCAGACGTATCTGCAGCATCCGCATACCTCGGCTGGCCGGGTGCCGACTGATTCCGGGTATCGCTACTACGTCGAGCACCTGCTCGGGAATCCGAGAGTGCCGGTTAGCGAACAGATCCGGATTCGTCACCAGTTTAGCCAGGTCGAAATGCAGGTTGCGGCGTCAATGAAACTGGCAGCCGCCGTGCTGGCAGAGGCGAGCGGCAACATCGCGCTGATCTCCCCGCCGAGAAGTCTGCGGGAAACGGTGCGTCATTTCGAGTTGATCAGCCTTCGCGACCGCCTGATGCTACTCATCCTGGTCACGCAATCCGGGACCGTGCATGAGGCGTTCTTACACCTTGACGAGCCTGTGGAGCAGGATACGCTCAGCACGACCAGCCGGCAGTTGAATGACGAGATTCGCGATCTGCCGTTTCCTGACATCCAGCGACGGTCGGCGCAGTATTCGGGGCTGGCGGCTCTCGTTCTTGAACAGATCGCCGCACTGATGAGACGCACTGAGCAGGAAAGCACGGCTGAGATGCACTCGGAAGGCCTGGAACGCGCGCTACGGCAACCGGAGTTCTCGCATGGCGATGTCGCCCAGCAGCTTCTGGAGCTGCTTCGTGGCGGCGCCTTGTTGTCCGTGCTGCTGCCGCAGGTCCGGCAGAAAGACGACCTCCGGATCTTCATCGGCTCTGAGAACGTGACGGACGATCTCCAATCATACGGGGTGATCATTGCGCGATACGGAGCAACCAACGAAGTGACGGGCCTGCTCGGCATTCTGGGACCTACCCGGATGCCCTACGACCGCTCTATTTCAACGGTTCGCTACGTGTCTCAGGTATTGAGCGATCTTTTGCGCCACGTTCATACCGACGGACCGGAACACTGATCGGCGCCGATCATCGTTCGATCAGTCCGGAAAGGATGGCGATATGAACCGCGATCTACATGTGAACGACTTCGACCGGCAGGCTGACCAGGCCGCTGAGCAGGATCAATCGCCGGACGAACCCGGTGCAGCTGAGGACATGAAGACGGGCAGTATGGAAGAAGAACTTGAAACCGAACGCCAGCGATCCGCTGAGTACCTCGAACAGGCTCAGCGCGCGCGCGCCGAGCTGGTGAACTATCGGCGACGAACCGAAGAAGAACTGGCGCGCATGCAGAAACAGGCGGGAGAGCGGATTATCTCCAAGCTCCTGCCGGCGATTGACGATCTCGATCGGGCAATCGATTCGATGAGCGAGGACGATCGGGCCTCTTCCTGGGGCGAAGGAATCATCCTGGTTCAGAAGAAGATCTGGTCAACCCTGGAGTCGGAAGGGGTTAGTCCGATCGAATCGCTGGGACAACCGTTTGATCCCAGCCTGCACGAGGCTATCTCGATGCAGGAAGGCGCAAACGGCGCGACCACCGTCGTGCAGGAGTTCCAACGGGGATTCATGCTGGGTGATCGCGTTCTGCGCCCGGCGATGGTGGTCGTCGGATCCGCCGACACCGCGACCGACGATGACACCGAGCATACGACCGATAACGAGAACGCCGAATCCAGCGAAGACCGCACGTAACGAGAGAAAGGATAGAACGTATGGGACGAACGATCGGAGTTGACCTCGGAACGACAAACTCGGTTGTGGCCGTGATTGAAGCGGGCGAACCGACTGTCATTCCGAACGCGGAGGGCGAACGTATTACGCCGTCCGTGGTCGCGGTCACCAACAGCGGAGAGCGCCTGGTTGGACGTTTCGCCAAACGGCAGGCTGTCACCAACCCGGAAAACACCATCTTTTCGGTCAAGCGCTTCATGGGTCGCAAGTTCGATGACGAGCAGACCCAGAAGGACGCTTCGCAGATGCCATATGAGGTCCGCAAGGCGGACAATGGCGGGGTCGAGATCAAAGTCGGAGAAAACTGGCACAGTCCGCCGGAAATCTCGGCGATGATTCTGCAGAAGATGAAGGCGGACGCAGAAGCCTACCTGGGAGAGACCGTCGACAAGGCTGTCATTACCGTACCGGCGTACTTTGACGACTCGCAGCGTAATGCGACGAAGGACGCGGGACGGATCGCCGGACTCGAGGTGCTGCGGATCATCAACGAGCCGACCGCATCCGCCCTGGCCTACGGTCTCGACAAGAAAGAAGACGAGCAGATCGCCGTTTACGACCTTGGCGGCGGCACCTATGACATTTCCATTCTGGATCTTTCCGAGGGCGTCTTCCAGGTGCTTGCGACCAACGGCGACACCCACCTCGGTGGCGACGACTTCGACCAGCGCATCATCGACTGGCTGGCGGACGAATTCAAGAAGCAGGAAGGCATCGATCTGCGGCAGGATCGCATGGCGCTGCAGCGTCTGAAGGAAGCGGCCGAAAAAGCCAAGATCGAGCTCTCCACGACGCAGCAGACTGAAGTCAACTTGCCGTTCGTCACAGCCGATGCGTCGGGGCCGAAGCACATGAACGTCACGCTCAGCCGCTCACGGCTGGAGCAACTCGTCGGCGATCTGGTCTCCCGAACGGTTGATCCGATGGCGGCCGCGTTGAAGGACGCCGAAATCGGCAAGGACAAGGTTGACGAAGTCCTGCTGGTCGGTGGACAGACCCGCATGCCGCTCGTCCAGTCGCGCGTTGCTGAATTCTTTGGTCAGGACGCGCACAAGGGCATCAACCCGGACGAAGTTGTCGCGATCGGCGCCGCAATTCAGGCGGGCGTGCTCGGCGGCGAGGTCAAGGATGTCCTCCTGCTGGACGTAACACCATTGACGCTCTCCATCGAGACGCTTGGCGGTGTTGCGACAGCGCTTATCGAGCGCAACACGACGATTCCGACGCGCAAGAGCCAGATCTTCACCACCGCGTCCGACAACCAGAACCAGGTGGAAATCCACGTGGTTCAGGGTGAGCGCCCGATGGTGGCGGACAACAAGAGCCTCGGCAAGTTCATCCTGGACGGTATCCCGCCGGCTCCGCGCGGTGTCCCGAAGATCGAAGTGACGTTTGATATCGACGCAAACGGTATCCTGAACGTCACCGCGAAGGATCAGGCGACCAGCCGCGAGCAGAAGATCACCATCACCGCCTCGAGCGGCCTCTCCGAGGAAGAAGTGGAACAGATGGTGAAGGACGCCGAGCAGTATGCCGAGGAAGACCGGCAACGGCGTGAAGCGATCGAATTCCGCAACCAGGCTGAGGCGATGGTCTATCAGGCCGAGCAGACGATCGAGCAGTACGGGGAGCAGATCCCCGACGAAACCAGACAAGAGCTCGACGCCAAGGTCGCCGAGGTCAAGGACATTCTGGAGAACGACCGCGAAAACATCGATCGACTCCGCCCGGCGCACGAGGAACTCGCGCAGACGCTTTCCAAGGTCGGCTCCACGATGTACGAGCAGGCCGGCGCTGACGCGACAGCCGAGCCAAACGGCGCCGGCGCGGACGAACAAGCCGAACAGGCAGCCAGCGAAGAGGAAGCAACTGTCGAAGGCGAGTTCCGCGAAGTCAACAACGAGCGGAATTGACCTGGATCACGGCGGATACTTCCAGACGAGGAAAACCGGGGCGAACGTCGCCCCGGTTTTCCTCATTCACGTAAGCTTTTTCGGACGATCCAGGATCAGTAGATCAACACTTCCAAGCTCGTTGCCGGAACCAGATGCCGGGAGCCGTTGCTGAACTCGACGTCAACAACATCCCGCAGAACCCCCGTGTATGCCGCAGAGTCGACAATACCGCTCCGACAGGTGACAACCATGCCCAGATGCTCTGGATCAACCAGCCTCGCGAGCGTACCGTCACGAACGGTGACGCGCTGAATCGCGTCGTCACCGCCTGGTCGTTCGCGAGAGAGGTATAGCGTCGGTCGTGCGGACAGCACGTCGGCATCATTCGGCACAAGCAAGCTAACGCTCTGATTCTCCTGTCCGGTCAGGAACTGATAGACCGGTTGCGCCATCCGCCTGCGTCCGAAACCTTCGGTCACGAAGACCGTCAACGGGCTTGAAGACTGAAAGTCGCCCGCCTGACGGCGCCAGAGCATCATCGATGACGGTTCGCGCTCGTCAGACGCCATATACCGGCGGATCTCGCTATCGCTGACGCTCCCGACAATAACTCCCCTCGCGCCGACTTCGATCAACCGGCGCAGAGCCGAGGTCCCCAGTGTCATTCCGCCCAGGACAATGCAGTCGCGGAACTCCGAATCGATCATGTCAGCGGTCAACTCGCGATCGGCTCGATCGACCGCGACCCGCAACGTCCCGAACGTATCACGTCCCAGCCCGAGAACGCCCTGAACACGACTACCGCCAACGCGCAACCAGACGCCGCGTTGCTCGATGATCGAATCGACCTCACCGTAGACAGAGGCAAGCAGTCGCTGCGGAAGGCTCTGCGGCGTGAGTGTAGCGACACCGGTCGACTCATCAAGCGCAGTAAGGGTTGACCGAACGGGAGCCTTGCAGGTGACGGATCGCAAGCCGCGTCTGGCGCGGGCGATCGGTTCATTTTCCTCAAAATCTGAGCCGATCGGCCTGGTCAGGTAGCGAGCAACAGCATCCGGCTCCATGTCGAACTCACGGGCGATGTTCAACAGCAGCGGTCGCCCCTCGGCGACCATCGCCGACGCCAGTTCTGTGCCGGGTTCAACTCGGTCACCGGCGCGCACCAGCAGGTCGCCGTCTTTGCTGAGCGACCGCTCAACGTAGAACACCGCATCGCGAACAATCGCCGGTTCGTACGTCGCAGTCTGTCGGTCGCTGACCATACGCTCCGCCTATTCTCTTTCTCCACTGAGAGCGCCGGACCAGCGGCTCAGCGCGTAGATTCGAGACTCGTTGTCCTCCGGGAGTTCAGTCGGTCGCCCGCGAGCATCAAGGATGATTCCGTATTGACCGCCGTGTACGGTTCGTTCATCGGTAAAAGACACCGGCTCGCCAGCCGTGAATCGACCCACCGAAACACTCGACACCGGCGTGATGTTCACATCCGCCGTGTGTCCCTCGGGCAGCGGTATGCATCTGACCTCGCCCCAGGAAAGTGTCAGCTCCTGGCGCTCGTCCTCATCGGTGATGATCTCGACATCAGCAATACGATTCCCGGTCTGCGCCTGACCGGTGAACACAATGCAGGAGCCGAGCGGCGAAAGGAAGTCGTTTTCGATCACCTCGCGCGCGTAATCGGGCTCGCCGGCGGATATCGCTCCAAGTGAGGCGATAATCCCGTCTCGATCAACCGAAAGCATGATGACGCCGTCCGCAGGAAGCGCGTTCAGTGCGTCAAGCGCCACGAGAACAGCGTCATCCCCGGTTGTGTCGATCAGCTCTCGACCGAGTATCGCCAGATCCACATCCAGGAAGTCCTCAACGCCGGCTCCGCGCAGGACATGTGACGCGAGCTCGCGAATAACTCCTCCGGCGAGCGATCGGTCGCTTGAACCATACAGGCGAGCGTGCGGCCGAAGCGATCGATTCAGCAGCCAGTGGCGCATTTCATCTTCGGTCATCTGAGATGGCGCCCAGCGAGCGATACGCGGCATGTCTATTTGCAGCAATGCTCGGGCCGAGGTTACCGCGTCAATATCACCTCGATAGACCGAAAGCGCTCCCTGGTTTGACGCGACTTCCAGCAAAGCGCCAGCTTGGGTTCCGAGAACCGCCAGCCGACGGCCCATTCGTCGATGCAGAAACGCGGCGACGCTTTCAACGCCCTGCATCCGGTCCACAAACATGCCCGAGGCAAAAGGTTGAAGCGCGGGCTCTTCCGGGAGCCGGTTAGCGTACTGTTCGCGCAGCTCGGACTCGATTGCACTGGAAATCTCCGTCGGGTGATACGCGCTCGGATCAATCCCGCTCAACTCCAGCGAATCATCCAGAACCTCGGCGGCAATCTGCTGACGCTCTTCATTACCGATGACGATGCCCTGAACAGCGCCATACTCCGGAGCGGCGCCGGCAATAACTTCAAGCGCAGCACGCCAGTCATCCAGAGATGACTCGCCCGCAAGCAGGATCAACGTGGTCGGACGCGAATCCCGCACCCATGCTTCAACGGCTGTCGGCGAGAACGACGTTTCGGACCATCTGAAGAATTCACTGGCTTCGGAGAGGATGGATATCGTGCGGCGAACTGCACTCCGGATCACGTGGGAGAGCTGTCCCTGATCGAGAGCCAGCAAGCCGACTTTGTTCGGCGAAACTGGGACGCCCGTGACAAAGACTCGATCAACGCCATCGCCGTCGGGACGCGACGGGGTAATCACCGCGTCGCTCTCGATCAACCGGCGGCCGGTCTGATCCTCAAGCTGGCGAATCGCCCGATTGATGCCGATCGACATCTCATAGAATGGCGGGCCGGATGTCGTGACCGATTCGCCAACATCGACGAGCCGGGCGGACCCTTCCACGACATCGCACAGCACGGCGCGAGTTACCGCCTGATCCACGTCGAGGATCAGCATTGCGTTCGGGGTTGACATCTGCCCAGCGGTTTCAATCATCAATGCACCGGTGACTTTCCGTCGAACGACGAATCAGGCTACAGTGCCGCATCACACACCCTGCATCAACACGTAGGCGAGCAGAAGCGCAACGATCACCAGCAGCACAAGAATAACCAGGCGAGCGATCAATCTTCCTCGTCCCGGCGCCTGTTCCTCCTGCGAAACAGCGAACGGGCGGGTTTCCTCATCATCAGCGGTTGGCTCGATCGGCCCCGTATCCCAGATACTCTGCGAACTCGCCTGCCCAGTGGCGACGTCTGGCGCCGTCTCCAGCGGAGAGAACTCCTGCCGCGCCGCAGTAACCTGCGCAGGGTCGACGAAGCGTCCCTGTGTGAGCCAGGCGCGACTAACCGGCGGAACTTCATACAGGTTAGCGACAGCCTTCGTCGGTTCACCGGAAGGTTGCTGCGTCGGCGCCTGCGCGGGAGCATGCTGACTCGCGCTGGAGAGATCGTCATCGTCATCACTGAGCGCCTTGAGCCAGTCAGGCAGATCCTCATCGGTCACCAGTGAGAACTGGTCCGCCGGTTGATGATCCAGGCCGCCCTGCGTTGCAGGTGGTGGAGGCGGCGGAGCATCAGGGGATGCGGATGATGCCGGACCGGCCGGCGGAGAATCCCGCAACCACTCCGGGAGACCGTCCAGCTCCGAACTCTTCGATTCGGCAGGATTGTGCGGTTCCTCTGGCGCGGGCTCGGGTTCCAGTTGCGGTGATGGTGACGGGGCCATGTCTTGCAGCCAGTCCGGCAACTCATCGAGCTGGATGTCGTCTATTTCGAGCTCGCCGAAATCGTCAGCTGCATCGTACGTTTCTGTTGCTTCAGCGCCACTCGCCGCTGCGCCACAGGTGGTGCAGAATCGATCATGATCACCAAGGGATCCGCCGCAGTTACTGCAGGTGCGAGCTCCGGTCGTAATCAACAACGGGGCTCCGCACGTTTCACAATGTCCGGCTTCTTCCTCGTTCGGTGTGCCACACTGACCGCAATACACGCGGGCCTCCGCTTTTGTCTAGTCTGGCG
>SKTL01000495.1 GCA_007122555.1 Thermomicrobiaceae bacterium
GATAGAGGAGCTGCACAATGGCTAGTAACATCTCGTCCGCAGGTCTGCTGAGCCCCGGCGACATGGGACATTCGGTCGGCAAGGTGCTGGTTCATGGCGGTCTGCCCGTTTACACGTGCCTTGCGGGTCGCAGCAAGCGCAGCGCAGATCTGGCGGCGACCGCCGGACTGACGCTGGCGGATTCGCTGGAAGACCTCGCACTACAGGTCGACATCTTCCTTTCGATCGTTCCGCCCGCTCGAGCAACATCTGTCGCGCAGAGCATCGCCGGCGCGGTAAAGGCCACGGGCGCCGAACTGATCTATCTGGACTGCAACGCGATCGCTCCCGAGACGACGCGGGAAGTCGGACGGATTGTCGAGGAAGCCGGGATCACGTTCATTGATGGTGGAATCATCGGGCCACCGCCGAAAATAGACGGCCCGGGCCCGCGCATCTACGTTTCCGGCCCGGAGACGGACGCCGCCGAGTCCCTACAGAGTCACGGGCTGGATATCCGACCAATAGGTGATGTTATCGGGCATGCTTCAGGTGTCAAGATGTGCTATGCGGCGCTGACGAAAGGCCTGACTGCGCTGGGAACCGAGCTGTTTGTCGCCGCTGAAGCGACGGGTCTCGCCGAAACGCTCCTCGCGGAGTTCGAGTTCAGCCAGAAGCAACTTCTGGACCATTTCGAACGTTCTATTCCCGGAATGCCGCCGAAAGCGTATCGCTGGGTCGGCGAGATGGAAGAGATCGCAAAGACATTCGAGGACGTCGGCATGACGCCGAAGATCCTGCTCGGCGCCGCGGATATGTACCGTCTCGTCGGCGAAACCGAACTGGCCAACGAGACGCCAGAGCAGCGGACGCGCGGACAGAACCTGCAAGACGTCGTTAAGATTCTGAATGACGCGTTGCCGGAATCACGCTGACTGGGGTTCCGGAGGGCAGTGTGCTGGATTCGCCGAGAACCTGACGTAGCAGCGGTGTGATTGCCCTGAAAGGCCGGCGGAAGTGCCTGAACCACGCACAGATCGTGATAATCAACGCCTGAAGCGACTCGGCGTGCTCCTCCTGCTCGCGCTGGTAATCGCTGCTGCGGTGTCATCCGTCATTGCGTCCGATGAAGATCTTGACTCCAATACGAGCTGGCTGGGACAGGACGCGGATTCTCATCCCGAACTGGGAAATGTTCCGGATGCTTTTGATCCCTCGCGCGGAATGGCGTCGAACCTGGATGATAGTCCGGAACAGGCGCGATCGAGCGAGCCCGAGGGATATGCCGGCTTCCAGCAGGTCTTTCATCCTGACGAACGCGAGCGCGTTACTCCGACCACGAGCTTTCCGGCCTCAGCCATCGCCCAGATCGAGATGTACCGGAACGGATCCCTCGTCGGAACCTGTACCGGCACATTCGTTGGGCCCAATGCAGTGCTGACGGCCGGTCATTGCCTCTACATGGAGAACACAGGATGGGCGGACGCGGTGGCGGTTGTTCCGGGGCGCGACGGTTCTACTGAACCGTACGGATACCAGTGGGCGAGCTCGGCGTGGGCCCCGCAAGAATGGATCGATTCGCAAGACGCCTTCTGGGACTGGGGAATCCTGAAAATGCCGGATAGCAGTCTCGGGAACACCGTCGGCTGGTTCGAAATGGGAGTACTCCAGACCAGCTCCCTGAATGCGTCCAATTTCAATCCCGTCATTGCCGGATACCCTGGCGAAAAGGCGTTTGGAACCCAGTGGATGGGAATCAAGTCGTCGTTTTCCAATGTGACCTCCGCTCACCTGTACTACATGATCGACACCTCCTCCGGCCAGAGCGGCGCCGCGGTATGGCGTGGCAACGACAGCGTCATCGTCGGTATTCACATGGGAACGGTGAGCAACTCGAATATCGGAACGCGCATCAACAGCGGCTTGCTTGACGATATCGTGACCGGATGCGCTCAGCTCGGTTGCCAGTTAAGTTACTTTGTGGAGAATGGTTCACCTGAACCCACGGCAACGCCGACACCTGTTCCAACGTCAACACCGGCGCCCACAGCAACTCCGACGCCGACGCCAACCATGACCGCGACACCGGTTCCCACTTCGACACCCGTGCCGGCCGCAACTCCGACGCCGGCGCCAACCGTGACCGCGACACCAGTTCCCACTTCGACACCCGCGCCTGCCGCAACTCCGACGCCAGTTCCAACCGTTCCGCTGGATCCTGACCCGACGCCAACTCCGGATCCGGACACTCCGCACGCTCCGGCGGATTCCGAACCCACTCCTGAACCGCCTGGTCAGCCGGGGGACATTGAACCCATCGGATCGGTTCACTATGAAGAGACCTGGCGGCGGACCGATGCGCCGATTGTGGACGGGCACATCAGCCGCACCTGGATGTGGGGTCCGGCGCCGTTCACCGCCGTTATCAGTGAGCCGTATGTCGAGTCGCCGGGTGGTGAACGCGCGGTTCAATACTTTGACAAGACTCGAATGGAGATTACCGATCCGTCAGCCGACAGCGACTCCATCTGGTACGTCACCAACGGGTTGCTGGCCCGTGAGTTGATTACCGGCGAACGACAACTGGGCCACACCGCGTTCCAGCAATACCCGCCCGCCGAGATCAATGTTGCTGGCGACGGAGACGATCCCGATGGGCCGACCTACGCCTCGTTCAACTCGGTAATGGGCGCCAACCCGCTTGCCGTGGGCGAAACGATCACACATACGATCCATCGCAATGGCGTCGTGACGAACTCGCCAGAGCGCGCCGCATATGGCGTCACTGCTGACTATCACGTTCCTGAAACTGGGCACATCGTCGCCGGACCGTTCTGGGAATTCATGAACAGCACCGGTCCCGTCTACGAAAACGACACGCTGATCAGCGGGAACCTCTTCCAGAATCCGTTCTACGCCACGGGGCTCCCGCTAACCGAAGCGTACTGGGCGACTGTTCGGATCAATGGAGAGCCCCGAGCAGTGCTGATCCAGGTTTTCGAGCGGCGTATCCTGACCTATGCGCCCGAGAACCCGCCCGGCTGGCAGGTGGAAGCCGGCAACGTCGGCATCCACTACTTTCTCTGGCGATATGTCATGGAGCCGGATCTGCCTTGATCACCGGACGGAGCCGTAGTCCGTTACGAGGAGCGCCAGCGCCGTCAACCCGATAAACGGCCCGGCTGTCCCTCCCTGTTCAACAGCAGTCAGACCCTGATCAATCGAAATACCCGGACGCTAAAGTCATCCCCGCCCCGCCAGACTATCGTGATCCCGCAGCCGGTCTGTTCGATGGCTTCGAGCACAATTCGTCTTTCCCGCGACGCCGGGCAGACTTCCAGGTTCTCCTTGTCATTCTCGACATCCGACTTGATCAATTCACGGTCCGCACGTCCGCAACGTGCTGTTCACATTCAACTGATCTCCTGTCCATTCGGACAGTTTGCGCTGGATCTCGATCCGGAACGCTTGACGCGGTGGTCGCCAGCGCCTACCATGAATGGGGTGAATGAACGTTCATTCACTTGAAACATTGGCCGACAAGTTGAGGCGACTGTGGCGCGAGTAACCCAGCAACATGTCGACGCCAGACGAGAGTCGATCCTTGACGCTGCCGCTCGCCTGTTCGCACGCAAGGGCGTCAACAGCGCCACGATGTCCGACATCGCTGCGGAAGCCGGTCTCAGCGCGGGAGCAATCTACCGTTACTTTGGCAGCAAGGACGATCTTCTTCGCGCGGTCTTCGATGAAGCAGTCGAGCGAAACGAGCGACTGTTTCGCGAGGAGTCGGAATCCGCGCCGTCACCGTTGACTGCGCTTCAGAACATTGGCCGCCGCATCTGGGTCGAGCATGACGATCGTGATTCCCTCATCTGCGAAGTGCAGATGGCGCTCTCGGCTGCTCGCGACCCGGATGATTTCGGCCTGGATCTCTCCCGCAACCGTCAGGTAATCCGCGAGCTGCTCAAGTCCATGATCGAGGCGGCGCAGGCGTCCGGCGAGATCGATCCCTACATCGATGCAACCGCGCTGGCGCTGATACTTCAGGCAGCGAGCGGCGGCATTCAGACGCTGAAACTCGAAGACGGTGACAGCATCGACATTCAATCGGCGTTCGACCTGATGGTTCAAATGGTTTCCGGGCTTCGCGCGAGTTCGTCCGCGGCGCACGAAAGGTAAGTGCTGACAATGTCATCGAAAACTCGCGGGTTTACCGGCAGACTCGCGGCGTTCAGCGCAAGGCGTCCGTGGATCACGGTCGTGTCCTGGATCATGATCATCATCGCTGCCGGGATCATCGCGGTCTTCTATCCGGCCGATCTAACCACCGACTTCAATTTCACCAACGATCCCGAGGCCGTTCGAGGCGAACGGCTCCTGAACCAGCGCATGGATCAGGGAGAGGCGACGCCGGACGAATACGTCGTTGTCAGCTCGGGTCAATTCACCGTCGATGCTCCGGAGTTTCAGGCGTTCGTCGGAGAACTTCAGGGTGAGCTGATGGCGCTCGACAGTTATGTCGACTCCGCTGGGAGTTACCTTCAGATCGAGGACGAGATCCTGATCTCTGATGACCGACAGGCGACAATCCTTCCGGTTTTCCTGAACAGCTCCCGACCCGGTATCCACGGATATCTTGATCTCATCGACGAATCAGACGGCAACCAGGGGTTCGACGTCGTCACCGGCGGATTCGCCAGCATCAACGAGACGTTCATCGAGACATCCGAGCGCGATCTGATTACCGGCGAGACAATCGGCGTATCGATGGCGCTGATCGTCCTGGTGGTGGTGTTCGGGACGCTTATCTCCGCCGGTATCCCACTGCTAATGGCGATCTTCGCGATCACCATCTCTATCGGTGTTACGATGATCATCGGGCAGTTTTTCGATCTCTCGCTGTTCGTGCTTAACATGATGGTGATGATCGGGCTCGCCGTCGGGATCGACTATTCGCTCTTCATCCTCGGCAGGTATCGGGAAGAACGGCGCAAGGGCTTCGACCAGTCAACCGCGATTCTCCACACCGGAGAAACCGCAAGCAAGGCAGTCTTCTTCTCAGGAATGACGGTTGTCATTGCACTCTTTGGCATGCTGATCGTGCCGTCAAACCTGTTCAACAGCCTGGGAACCGGAGCGATAATCGTTGTGGTGGTCTCTGTTCTGGCGACATTGACGCTGTTGCCGGCATTGTTGGGTTTGCTTGGAGACCGCATCGATCGCGGCCAGGGACGCGTGCTGATGGGCGTCATCGCCGCCGCACTCATGGCCTTCGCGTTCGTTTTCGAAATGCTGGGCGTTTCACCCTACTTCGTCTGGACCTACTTCGGCCTGTCGTTCACCCTCGCGGTTCTGACGGTCTTCGATGTCAACCTCTTCGGACGCAACAGTAAAGAGGTGGAGACCGGAGGCTTCTGGACATGGATATCCGCGAGAGTTATGGGCCGTCCGATCATCAGCGTCGTTCTGGTCGGCGCCGCCATGCTGGCGCTCTCCGCCGTCTACCTGACGATCGAGCTTGGAGAGTCCGGCATTGACACCCTACCGGAGCAGTCGTCATCCGCCCGGGCGTTCACCATGCTCAGCGAACGCTTCTCTGCGATATCGCTTGAGTCTCCGAACGTCGTCGTGATCGACGCCACGAATGTCGCGGACGGCGACGTTTCGGGGGCGATCGACCAGTTACGCGAAACGCTCGCCAGCGACGGAGATTTCGGCCCGCCGAACGTCATCCTCAATGAGGCCGGCAACCTTGCGGCAATCGAGGTCGCCGCGATGGGCGCAACCGGCGGCTCACGCTCGATCGAGTCGATCGAACGGCTTCGCGACGAATACATCCCGAGTATCTTCGATGGCGTAACCGCGAACGTGCTTGTCACCGGACCGAGCGCCTACACCGTCGATTTCAACCAGCTGGTCTCAGATTTCACGCCTATCGTCTTCGCGTTCGTTCTGGGAATGAGTTTCATCCTTCTTCTGCTGGCGTTCCGGTCGATCGTGGTTCCGATCAAGTCAGTGCTGATGAACCTGCTCTCCGTCGGCGCCGCGTACGGGTTGCTGGTCGCGGTCTTCCAGCACGGAATCGGCAATCAGCTCTTCGGATTCCAGCAAGTCGAGCGAATCGACGCCTGGGTGCCCTTGCTGATGTTCACCATCCTGTTTGGCCTCTCGATGGACTACCATGTGTTTCTCCTCAGCCGGGTCCGGGAGCGCTACGACCTCACGAAAGACAACACCGGCTCAGTGATGTACGGCGTACGGACGACGGCAAGCATGATTACCGGCGCCGCGCTGATCATGGTCGCCGTGTTCAGTGGCTTCTCGATGGGCGAGCTAGTCATGTTCCAGCAGATGGGCTTCGGGCTGGCCGTCGCCGTAATCCTGGACGCGACAGTCGTTCGATCGATCCTGGTGCCAGCCAGCATGAAGCTCCTGGGGGACTGGAACTGGTACTTGCCAGCCTGGTTGCAGTGGCTGCCAGAGATCAACGTCGAGGGGCAAGCAATCGCTCAGGATGATCCTCGTCCTGATGCGGCGCCGGCTCACGGTCACGACTAGAGCTGGACCGCATCGCAAAGCCGGAGCCCCTATGTGGCTCATATCCTGTGAGCCGCATATGTGCGCTATCATGGTTCAAACAACATACTCGCGCATGAACGCGTCAGGAGAACCGAGCATGCCGCAGTCCTATCTGAACTGGGCCGGAAATCAACGATTCCAGGCAAAGCAACTCCATGAACCCCGAACAATTGCCGAAGTTCAACGCATCATTGCCGCAAGCGAACGCGTCAAACCGATCGGATCGCGACATTCGTTTAGCGCGATTGCCGACACCGGCGGCGATCTCGTGTCGCTTGAGCACTTCGCACGGGTGATCGATCTGGATCCGGAGCAGATGACGGCGACGGTCGGAGCCGGCAAGCGATACGGCGACTTCTGCGCCGAATTGCATACGCTCGGTTACGCCGTGCACAACATGGCGTCGCTCCCGCAGATTACGCTATCCGGCGCCTGCGCCACGGCTACCCACGGTTCGGGTGATCAGAACGGCAACCTGGCGACCGCTGTCAGGGCCCTCACGATCGTAACCGCCGACGGAGAGGTCGTCACGATCGACCGCCAGAAAGACCAGGACGATTTCAACGCGATCGTTGTAGGTCTCGGCGGGTTCGGCATCATCACCGACATGACACTGGACATCCGTCTGGCGTATACCGTGCGGCAGGACATCTACGACAACCTTCCGGTGAGTGCGCTCTGGAATAGCTTTGACGAGATTATGGCCAGCGGATACAGCGTGAGTCTCTTCACCGACTGGCAGGGAGACCACGTCAATCAGCTCTGGGTCAAGCGGTTAGACGATCCCGAGAACCGGGCGAGCGTCGAACCGGAAATCTACGGCGCCCGGCTCTCAGAAGTGGTTCGGCATCCCTCTCCGGGTAAACCCGTCGAGCATTGCACCGACCAGCTTGGCGCGGCCGGTCCGTGGCACGAACGTCTGCCGCATTTCAGAATGAATGCGATCGGCGAGACCGGAGAAGAGTTGCAGACCGAGTACTTTGTCGACCGGACGCACGCAGTCCCGGCGCTTCAGGCGATCGCCGGGATTCAGGAAAGCCTGGCTCCGTTGATCAAGACGTCCGAGATCCGAACCGTTGCAGCTGACGATCTCTGGATGAGCCCGGGGTATGGGTCAGATTATGTGGGCATCCACTTCAGCTGGAAGAACGATATCGATGCGGCGCACAGATTGATGCCGATCATTGAGGACGCGCTGGCGCCGTTCCAGCCTCGACCGCACTGGGGCAAGCTGTTCACCATGCCAGCGAAGGAGATCGCATCCCGCTATCCCAGGTTCGCCGATTTCCGGGCGCTGATGCAGCGGTACGATCCAGACGGCAAATTCCGGAACGGCTACCTGGATTCGCTTATGTCGGCGTGATAACGCCAGCGCTCGTTCAAGCGCAGCTTGGCGACGGGGCATGCAACGGATCTGGAACCCGC
>SKTL01000250.1 GCA_007122555.1 Thermomicrobiaceae bacterium
CCAAGCAGTGGAGCGCCGCCATATTCGCGGTAATCCAGCGCCTTGCCGGCGCGTCGAAACGCTGGTTTTAGCAGACTCGCGAGAATCGCCGTATACCACTTCTTTCGGAATTCGTTCCGAAAGCTCTGTTCAAGCAATGTCACGACGCCCTCGCCGGTCTTGAGGATGATGTTCCCGGTGAAGCCATCCGTAACCAGCACGTCGCAGGGTCGATCTCCCAGCGCGCGCGATTCGACGTTCCCGATAAAATTGATTGATTTGTCTTCGCTCAGGAGCGCGTGAGCCGCGCGGGTCAGCGCATTTCCTTTCCCGGCTTCCTCACCGTTACTGATCAGGCCGACTGTCGGGCTGGTGATCCGGTTGGCTACTCTCGCATACGTCACGGCGAGCCGGGCATGTTGCCAGAGATGCTCCGGTTTTGGATCGACGAGCGCTCCTGCGTCGATCAGCAGGAGCGGGTCACCGCTCGCAGTGGGAAGCGGTATTGCAATGCCTGGGCGCTGAACACCAGGCAACCGGCCGAGACTGACGACCGAGGAAGCGACAACCGCGCCGGTATTGCCCGCCGATACGAACGCGTCAGCTTCTCCCTGTTTCACCATTTCGAGGCCGACTGGAATGGACGCGCGCTTCTTCCGGCGAACGGCGCTGATTGCATCATCTTCCATCGAGACACGCTCTGGCGCATCGACGATGCTGATCAAGTGGGTGGGATAGGATCGCGACCCGATCTCGGAGATAATCTGCTGCCTGTCACCGACAAGCGTCACATGGGCATCCAGATTGACCGCCGCGTCGATACCGCCATGTACCGACGCGCCGGGGACATGATCCCCGCCCATTGCGTCGAGCGCGATGCGAACGTGCGTCATGATCCGGCGCCAATCCAGGTATGAGTCCCGCTGTTTACACGTCTAGATATCGAGGTTCTCTACTTCCCGGGCATGGGTCTGGATGAATCGCTTTCTCGGTGGAACTGCATTTCCCATGAGCATGTCAAATGTCTCGTCTGAGCGCACCGCATCATCGATCGTAACCTGTAGCAGGGTCCGAGTCTCCGGGTTCATGGTCGTTTCCCACAGCTGCTCCGGGTTCATTTCGCCAAGCCCTTTATAACGTTGCTGTTCCCAGCGTCGACCTGGATACTCCTGCAGTATTATGTCTCGCTCGACATCGGAGTACACGTAGTGCACGTCTCGGCCGCTCTCGAGCTTGTAGAGCGGCGGCTGAGCGATATACAGACGACCATCAATGATCAGGCTCTCCAGATTTCGGAAGAAGAACGTCAGGAGCAGCGTCCGGATATGGGCGCCGTCGACGTCAGCGTCGGTCATCAGAATGACTCGATGGTAGCGCAGTTTGGTCGGATCAAACTGATCCCCAATTCCGGTTCCCAGCGCGGTGATCAGGGCTCTGATCTCCTCGTTCTGGAGCATCTTGTCCAGCCGGGCCTTCTCAACATTGAGGATTTTGCCGCGCAGCGGCAGGATCGCCTGAAACTGCCTGTCTCGTCCCTGCTTGGCCGATCCGCCAGCGGAGTCGCCCTCGACGATATACAGCTCGGACTTGCTAGGATCACGCTCGGAGCAGTCCGCCAGTTTGCCCGGCAGGCTGAACGTATCGAGCGAACCTTTACGCTGCACCAACTCGCGGGCCTTACGCGCGGCGTCACGGGCGCGGGCTGCGTTGACGCACTTCTCGATGATTCGTCGGGCGGCCTGCGGATTCTCTTCCAGAAACCGGGTCAGGCCCTCGTGGATGGTCGACTGGACGATTCCGGCAACCTCGGCGTTCCCCAGCTTTCGCTTCGTCTGACCTTCAAACTGTGGTTCGGAGATCTTGACGCTGACGATCGCGGTGAGGCCTTCGCGCACATCCTCGCCGCTCAAACTCTCGTTCGTCTCTTTGATGAACCCGTTCTTGCGGGCGTACTCGTTGATGACGCGGGTCAGGCCGGTCTTGAATCCAGTCAAATGGGTCCCGCCGTCAGCAGTGTTGACGTTGTTAGCGAAGGTGTGCGTCGACTCGCCGTAGCCGTCGTTGTATTGCAGGGATATCTCGGCGAAACACCCATTCGTTTCGCGCGATGCGTAGAACGGTCGCGGATGAACGATCTGCTTGTTGCGGTTCAGGTGACGCACAAACGAGACGATACCACCGTCAAAGAAGAACGACATCTCTCTATCGATTCGCTCGTCGATAAACGTGATCTGCAGGCCGCGCGTGAGATAAGCGGTCTCGCGGAAGCGTTGCATCAACGTGTCGAACGAGTAATCGAGATCATCGAAGATCGATTCATCGGCCTTGAACGTGATCGTAGTACCGTGATCCGCCGGATCACAACTACCCACATGCTCCGGTGGGCCGAGCGGCACTCCTGTCTCGTAACGCTGTTGATAGCGCTTGCCCTCTTTACGCACTTCGACTTGAACCCACTCTGACAGCGCGTTCACCACCGAGGCGCCGACTCCATGAAGCCCGCCGGATACCTTGTAGCTGTCTCCGCCGAATTTCCCGCCGGCATGCAGCACCGTCATAATGACCTCGAGCGCCGACATGCCCATCTCTTCGTGATGGTCGATCGGGATCCCCCGACCGTTATCGCTCACGGTCACTGCGCCGTCAGCGTGAATGATTACCCGGATGAAATCGCAGTACCCGGCGAGCGCTTCGTCAACGCTGTTATCGACGATTTCGTATACGAGCTGATGCAGACCGCGATAGTCTGTGCTGCCGATGTACATTCCGGGCCGCTTGCGAACCGGATCCAGCCCCTTGAGAACGACGATATCTTTGGAATCATATCGAGTTGTATCTGCCAATTTTCGTGACCTTTCCGTCATCCATTCTGCGCGATTGCGGAACCTGTCGATGATGTGCTGTCGAACGTTCGGTTCTGGAAGAACAGCATGAACGCCGCGATCAGTCCGGTCGCAATGTACGCGTTTACCACGATCGCGAACGGGATGCTCCACTGAGAATCCAGAAAGACGGACAGCGCATGCGGTGTCGCAGCGCGCACGAGAAGGAAAATCAATATCAGCCCGACAACTGCGAGAAAATTCCCCTGGACCAGCTGATAACTTGTGCGCATCGCTCTGAATATATTGCGTTCACCGAGCGCCAGCGCCGGGATACTGAATGCAAAGAACAACCCGAGCCAGACGGCGAGAATAAGCGTCGAAAGGAATAGCAGCACAGTCGGGTCCATCCCGATAACCAGCAACCCGACAGCACCGGCGCCAAACGGCAAGATCATGAACAGCAGTAATCCCGCGAGCATCGCAACGATCCCGATCGACGAGTACATCGTGCGAACAGAGTCGGTCAGGAACGACAATCCGCGCGCCGGCAGTTCTGCAACCAGCCGACCGACTAATGTCAGATACGCAGCCGCCAGAAAGATCGCGATTCCGGCCATCAGGAGAACCAGCCCGACGCCCGCTGGCCCGTCAAACTGATGCGCCGCAGCTGGAAATGGCGACGCGGCCTCACTGAGCCGGGCATCGCTCAGCAGGTTTGGCACGGGCCATGTCAGGACGTTCACAAGTTCGATCGTTGATGTCCCTTCGATGCCGCCAGGAAAAGCATTTCGGACCAGTTCCGGAACCGAATCTCCAGCACCTACAACTAACAGCCGATATCCGGTCCAGGCGATTACGTCGATGACGATCAGGATCCAGATCAGATATGGTCGTCGATTCAGCAATCCAAACGACAACCCGATCGTGTCAATGATGCCGACGTGTTCCGGCAAACGAGATCGGCGTTCGCCGGGAGACTCACTCATTCGTGGCCTGCCCTAATAGCGGTCAAGCTCCATCAACCGGTCATCACTGATACCGAAATGATGGGCAATCTCGTGTATCACCGTCTCCCGCACGACTCGCTCGATGTCGCCGTCAGTGTCGTTCGCTTCGTTGACGACAGGCCCGAGAAATATCGTGATCTTATCGGGAAGGACGAGACCATACCCCGAAGAGCGATCAATATGCGGAACGCCTTCGTACAGGCCGAGCATTGTCCCATTCTGATCAAGCCCGTATTCTTCGAGATCCTCGACAGCGGGCCACTCCTCGATCACCACGTCCACGTTGTCAAGATGCGCAAGAATCGACGGTGGCAGGCTGTCAAGCGCGTTGATAACGAGTTCCTCGAACTCTTCATACGTTAGTGGCATTGATCACTTCCCCGAACTCCGAACCTTAATAATTCTACCAAATTCAGGGATATCGTCGGCTTCCGGAGACCCAAACGACTGGTGGGATTCTCAAAGGAACCAGGATCGCTTCGACTCCTCAAAGCTTCGTGAGAAAAGCGCGAGATTAGCGACTCAGCACGAGGGTAATGCTGATCAGTGCAAGAATCAGAATACTGATGATCGCCCCCGCGGACCCGGCAGCATCGGTCAGGAGAAGCGCGGCGAATGAACCGAGCGTAAACCCGATGAACAAGGCCAGATCAAACATCAACGGATTAAGTTTGCGAACGGCTTTCATGGGGTCAATCCTAACCAATCGCAAGTGATGTCACGATCGTGACGACGCCTATGATTGCGGTGATCGCCAGGCCGAACTTGATTCCCGATCGAATCACCGGCCCTTCACGGCCAATAAGCCCGACTGTGGAGCAGCCGACGATGATTTTCGCGGGCGCGATAATGCTGCCCAGAGCGCCGCCGGTGGTCTGCGCGGCAAGGATCAATCCGACGTTGAGCTCCAGCAGAAGCGCGGTGTCAAGCTGCAGCGCTCCGAAGAGGATATTCGAGTTCGTGTTGGAGCCGGTCATGAACGCTCCGAGCACCCCGATAAACGGGCTGAGCGCTGGAAACGAATCGCCGGCGACATCAGCGATGCCCTGCGCCAGCAAATGCGTCATGCCTGATTCCATCATCACCAGCGCCATGCCAACCAGCGTGACGATTCCGAGGCTCGCGGAAACAGCCGCATCAACCCCATTTCGCAGAATCTTCCGTATTGCGCCGTCCTCGTACAATCCCGCTCGTCGGTAGACGAACAGCCCAATCAGAGCGGTATAGAGTAACAGCGCTCCCGGATGGCTCAGCACATCGATCGAACGGTAGGAGTCTGTCGCCGGGTTCGTCCAGCCGAAGTCGGTAGACGTCTCCGGGAACGAGGGATCTATCGCGACTCGTCCGAGGGCATCGCCGATTGGGTCGACCATATTGACGACAAGAACGATCACAACGAGCAGGACGTATGCGTGAACCGCCAGAAGGAATCTCGGCCAGTTCATCGCTGATTCCGGTTCGTCTGACGAGGGCATGTGGTCGGATTCCGATGATTCCTGATCACGATGGAACAATCCCGACCGCACCAGCAGAATCATCACGATCATGCCGGTGATTCCCGCGGTGAACGCCGCCAGGGAGTAGAAACCGGAAACCGCCATTCCCCACTGCACCCCGGCCATAACAATGCCCACGATCAGAATAAGGGGGATTGCGCGCAACAAAGCTCGGGGCCCGCCGAACGACCAGACGGAACCTGCTCCGGCCAGGAACACGGTGAGGCCGAGCATCAGGGCCAGCGGACTGGCGAGATCAGCCGGTTGCTGACCGGTCACCCCGACAATCGCGAAGAACGATGCTCCGAGACTGCCAAACGTGACCGCCCAGGTATGGCCTATCAACGTCGCCACCACGGCGACAACCGGCGAAAAGCCGATTCCCGCCATTAGCGGAGCAACGATCGCCACTGGAACGCCGAAGCCGGCGAACCCCTGCAGAAACCCGGTAAAACACCAGGCCAGGATCATCAGTTGCAGCACCCGGTTCTGGGTGACGCGAATAAGTGCATCGCCAATGACCCGGATCCCGCCAGCTTCACTGACGACCTGGAACAGAAACAGCGCGGCCCAGATGATGTAGAGCACCCAGAGCGCGAGCAGGATCGCCTTCGTTTGTGAGTAGGCGACAAGTTCCGGTCCTGCGCCGAACGCGAGAAAGGCGACGGCGACTGCCACAAGCCAGGCGACACCGCCAGCTTTCGCTCCACCCCAGTTGAATCCGACCATGAGTACGAGGAGTGTGACGATCGGGGTCGCGGCTACAAACCAGGTTACCGGCGTTAGATCCGGCGTGCCTACCAGCAGCGTAAACAATTGTTCCTCGGATCGTTAGTCGAGGCGTTCCATTGCGGTCAATAACATCTGACGCGCTATTGGCAGCGCAACGGCCCCGCCCCCGCCACCGTGCTCAACAACCACCGTCACAACATACCGCGGTTCATCATATCCCGCAAATCCTGTGAACCAGGCGTGCGGACTGCGATCGCCGACCTCCGCGGTGCCAGTCTTGCCCCCAACGACCGCGCCCGGAATCCTCGCTTCAGTCGCCCAGCCGGTTTCGACCGAGGCAATCATGATCTCCCGCATCTGGGAAGCGATTGATGGATCCATCGCCTCTTGCCAGGTCGACGGCCGATTCTCGTTCAACACATTGCCGAGATTATCGAGAATCCGGTCCTGGAGATACGGTTCGGACATTTCGCCGTTATTGACGACGGCCTGCGTCATGAGCGTCATCTGCAGCGGGGTTGCGAACAACTGTCCCTGACCAAAGGCGGTCTCGGCCAGGCCAATGTCGTTATCGAGATACGCCATGTCATTGGCGATCCGGCTCGGCGTCACTGGCAAATCGAACGGGATGGACGATTCGAAGCCGAACTGACGCGCCGTTTCAGCGAGTCGCTGTTGACCAAGCCGGATTCCGAGATCTGCAAAGACAACGTTCAACGAATACCCGTAGGACTCCGCCAGCGTGTAACTTACACGGTTCTCATCCGGCAGGTTCTGCTCTTCAATAACGTGCGAACCGATCACAATAGCGCCTTCGTTCCGGAACACGGTCGACGGCTCGGCAATTCCAGATTGCAGGGCTGCGACCGTCGTTATCGTCTTGAAGATCGATCCCGGAGCGTACAGCCCCTGTGTGGGACGAAGCAGCAGCGGCGACCCTTCGGCCTCAATAATCTGGCGCCAGTACTCAGTCGCCGAGGAGATCTCCTCGTTCATACGGGGACCGTAGCCAGCGAAGAGCCTGTTTGGATCGATATGAGGCTTGCTGACCATCGCGTAGATTGCGCCGGTGTCCGCGTCCATAACGACGATTGCCCCGTCGCGATCGCCGAGCAAGTCATATCCGACCCGCTGGAGCTCGCTATCAACCGTCAGCACGAGGTCATAACCGTGTCGGGTTCGATGAAGCACCTGATCGAGCCATTCGTTGAAGGGGTTTCCTCCCTCGCGGCCCATGAGCACCTCGTCAAACTCGGATTCGATTTGCGTATTGCCGAACAGCGCGGGCGAGTGATAGCCAGCCAGGAATCCGAGATGCTGGTGCGGGTATCTCCGGGAGAACGTTCCGTCGTCCCGCAACTCCGTATCCGCGATCACTACATCGTCACGGGTGTATATCCCGCCACGGGAGATGTCCGCGTCTCGGGATCTCCGGCGAGGATCCTGCACGACCGAGCCATCGGCAACGGTCGCGGTCCGATCGCTGATCTCCGCGCTCTCAACGATCTGAATGCGTACCAGCTGGACGGTCATCAACACGAAACCGACCACAAACACGGCGCCGATCGTCACGATCGTGCTGTTCACGTGCGGTATGTTCTCCCTCATCCGCGGGACGATCGCATACAGCAACAATGCCCCGGAGAACAAGAGCATCAGAAGCCAGATCTGGTCTGAATGTGTTTCCGTCCAGAGCATGCCGTAGGCGAAAATCATGAACGCTGCGGTAAACGCCGCGGC
>SKTL01000447.1 GCA_007122555.1 Thermomicrobiaceae bacterium
CTGCCTCGATGTAGTTGGGATGTCGAGTCGCAGGTGCGGTCATATGATCATCTTCCACATCGGAAACATCGCGCTGCCGAGTTCTCGTGAAACCTGGCTCTGCGCGGTCAGCGATTGCCAGAATCGTCAATCATGATGGACCGAGCGCGGAGCGTCGAACACGGCGCATCACGTCATTCGCATGGCAAGTATATGGGTTCCGACGCGAATCACTTCTAGTACTGAAGTATTCATCCTGCCTGTGCCAGTGGAATTCCTGTCCTGGAGAGCTCGGGCGGCCTTCTAACGATTCATCATGCGCGTCCGACGAACGCGGTAGTCGCCCGCCCGGATGAACACTGCCTGGCAGATACGCGCGTCGCTCAGGCGCGACGCAATGCGACCATCCAGTTCGTCCATATTCCGATTGGAGGTAATGATCGTCGGACGACGGTTGTTATAGCGGTGATTCATCAACTGATACAGTTTTTCGCGCGCCCACGGCGTCGCGTTTTCGGTGCCGAGGTCATCAAGTACGAGAAAATCAGCGTTTCGAACAGCCTGAAAACGGCTATCGTAGGAGCTTGGCTGATCCGGAGCAAAAGCCGAGCGCAGGTGGTCGAGTAGATCGGGCACCACGACGAACAACACGCGCATTCGCTGATGCGTCAGCAGCGAATTCGCCACCGCGGCCGCAAGGTGCGTCTTGCCGCATCCATATCCGCCGACGAGGTAGATCCAACCGTCAGGGTTCTCGCTGAATTCAAGGCAGACCTCGTATGCCTCGCGAATCCCGGGCACGCTTGGATCGAACGTCTCGAATGTCCAGTCTTCGAGTCGTTCGAGATTGCTCATTTCCTCATATTGACGGCGCCACCGAACTTCCTGCTCTTCGATCTTGCAGTCGCACGGGATCAAACGCCCGAAATTAGGATGACCAACGGGGGCGTCCATTCGCACGTAACCCGCGCCCCTGCAGACCGGGCAGCTACTCTCGTCGCCGCCGGCGGAAGATTGGGGCGTACTCGCCTGAAAGGTGTCGTTCCGGATCGAGGTCGCCGGAACTGGATTGATTTCGCCGATTCGCTTCATGGCTCCGTCCCTCGGTCGCCCAGGTTTCGAGAATACGTTGAATATAGCGCCAGTTTCTCCGGTTGTAACTCACAGATGCTTCGATTGCGTCTTCGATCCACGATTGCGGATAGAGCTCCAGCGCTTCGACCAGTCTATCGGCGATGATCGGCGTTACCAGGCCGATGTTCTGCTCATAGAGGCGGAAAACGCCCGGTCGTGAGCGTTCCACCGTTCCCCCAGCACCGCCGGAATCTGTATCAGCTGGTGGTTCAAGGTCGCCTGTTCGATACCGCTCGAGCCTGGTGCGGTTTTCCGGCGTCGCCAGCAAGAGCCAGAATGTCTTGAGACCGTCGCTGCCGTCAACAGAAAAGTGCAGCAGACTATCTCGCGCCACAGCCAGTTCAATACCGCGCCTGATTGCATCGTCAGGCGGTTGCGCTGCGCCGTCAAGCCTTAATGAGATTTGCAGTGCTTCGTCCTGCACCAGCGCGCCTTCAGCTACAGGAGTCGAAAGGTCATCAGAACCCGACTGCAATCGAAAGAACGCCAGCATCACCTGCAGCTCGGAAATCTCACGGATCCGCGGCGCCACTTCGATCAGAAACCACTCTGGAATCAAGATCCGTCGATGCCGATCACTCGTGCTCATAGCAATTGCTTACTCCATTGCGTCGCGGATTGACCGTCGACGAACCGGTGTCGGAACGATAATGATGAGACGGATTCGGCGGACGGTATGTGAGAACGTGCTGGATCAGACGTCGGGTTCCCGGTAGAGCTCGAGATCGGCAAACCGGGCGGTGCGTTCAAAGAACCGCAGGTGAACCGTATCAGTTGGGCCGTTCCGATGCTTGGCCACTATGATCTCAGCGATGCCCTTCTTTTCGGTCTCTGGGTCATAGGCGTCTTCACGGTAGATGAACATCACGATATCGGCGTCCTGCTCGATGCTTCCGCTTTCTCGAAGGTCGGAAAGCATTGGCCGGTGATCCGATCTGGTTTCAACCGCACGAGAAAGCTGAGATAATGCCAGCACCGGCACATCCAGCTCGCGCGCGAGTCCCTTGAGTCCCCGTGAGATGTCCGAAATCTCCTGAACACGGTTTTCGGAGCGTCGCCCCTGCATGAGTTGCAGATAGTCCACAATCACGAAATCGAGTCCATGCTCAGCCATCAGGCGCCGAGCCTTGCTGCGGACTTCCATCACGCTGATCCCCGGTGTGTCATCGATGAAGATGTTTGCTTCGGCCAGGCGCCCGAACGCCCGGGATATCTGTTCCCATTCTGCATCATCGATATAGCCCAGACGAAGTCGCTGAGCGTCGACACCGGTCTCCATTGACAGCAATCGCTGAACGAGCTGTTCTGCGGACATCTCCAGGCTGAAGATGGCCACCGACTTGGCGGCCCGGACTGCCGCATTGTGTGCGAATCCGAGCTGGAGCGACGTCTTGCCGATTGACGGCCGCGCGGCAAGGATCAGCAGATCAGAACGTTGCATTCCTCCGGTGAGCTTGTCGATGTCGGCAAACCCGGACGGAACGCCCATGACTTCGCCGCGATGCTGTTGCAGAAAGTCGAGCTTGTCGAAATATCCCTCGAGCACCTGACCGATTGACACGAAGTCGCGTGCGGTGCGTCGCTGAGATACCCCGAAGAGCTCTTGCTCGGCGCGATCGAGCGCGTCTTCCACGTCGGCCGAATCGTCGAATCCGATATTGGCTATCTCGGTGCCGGCATGGATCAGCCGCCGGAGCGTTGAGGTCCGTTCGACGATCTTTCCGTAGTACTCAACGTGAACCGCTGTCGGAACAGCATTAATCAACTCGGTGAGATAGCTGATTCCCCCGACATTGTCCAGTAACTCTCGCCGCTCGAGTTCATCGACGACAGTCACGAAGTCGGGAGGCTCGCGCCGGTTGTACAGATCAAGAATGGCCTGGTAGATATGACCGTTTGCCGCCCGGTAGAAATCGTCATACTTAAGAAAGGCCGCGACACGAATAATCGCATCGCGGTCAATCAGCAAACTTCCGAGTACCGAGAACTCCGCATCAAGACTGTGCGGCGGTTCCTTGGCGGCGATATCCAGGTCGACCACGTGTGAACGCCTCTCGGCTGAGGTCAGGATTCACTCCCTGCGGTGGATTCTTGCTCCACTGCCTCACCGGACTGCTCGGGTTCATCGCCGGACTCATCCTCTTCGATTTCGGAGTCCGCGCTTGGCTTGACCGATACGGTGACCGTTGGTCGAAGCCGGCCGATGAGGTGAATTTCAACGGCGTGTTCGCCGGTCGATCGGATCGGGTCCGAAAGCTCAACTTTGCGACGGTCAATGTCTTCACCGAGCTTCGTGCTCACTGCGCTGGCGATTTCCGGAGCGGTGATCGAACCGTAGAGCCGGCCATGCCGTCCAACGCGTGCTTCGATCTCGACATGCAGACCATCGATCCGCTCGCTGAGATCGCGCATTTCCTCTTCCTGGCGCTCGATCTTTTTCTGCTGCGCCTGGATTCGCTCCTCTGCCTGTTTGATGCGACCCGGGGTGCCCATCTCGGCGAGTCCCTGTGGAATCAGATAATTCCGTGCGAACCCGTCAGAGACATTCTGAATCGAGCCGGACTCTCCTACGTTGGGCACATCCTGTAGAAGGATGACCTTCATGCAACTATCGCCTTCCTACACCGCTTACGCGGTCGACCACTCAACGTCATTGTTTTGCCAACAGAAACGCAGGCAACCATCCGCCGATGGCCGCCCGGCTCAGCAACCCTTACTATACCGATGCTGCGGCCTGTTTTCAATCGTGCCATCTGCCTGCTGGATACGCCACGTGTACGGTCACTCAGTCGAGTGATTCCACGTTTCAGAACGGCGAACCAGTTCGAACAACGCTACCGAGCCTGCGACGGCGGCATTGAGTGATTCAACCTGCCCTGGCATGGGCAGAGAGACGACCACGTCACATGCCTTCAGCACGTTCGCGGCTATGCCACGCTCCTCTGACCCGACGACCAGCGCGATGGGAGCAGGCAGGTCCGCAGTGAAGATGTTCAGTGCGTCATCAGTTGATTCAAGCGCAATCGCCCAGTATCCTCGTTCTTTCAACGTGTCCAGCGCTCTCCGCGTGTTGTTTTCACGAGCAACCGGCGTCTGCTCAACGAGTCCCGCCGACGACCGCACGACCGCCGGAGTTACCTGCGCCGATCGGTCCGACTGAATGAGAACGCCCGCGACGTCGACCGCCGCAGCCGTTCGAATCAGCGTGGCCAGGTTCTGTGGATCCTGAACGTGATCCAGCACCAGTATCGGACGTCCGCGCGAAGACTCAATTATCTCATCCAGCTCGGTATACTGGAACGGTCCGGTCTCCAGCACGACCCCCTGGTGATTTCCACCGTCCGTTCGGGAGTCGAGCGCCTGTTTCTCAACAAACGAGACGGGAACCCCGAGGCGCTCAGCAACGTCGATGACGCTCGAGACGCGTCGATCGTCCTTGCGTTCATTCCGCACGAGCAGGCGGGAATGGCTTCGACGGCCTCGAAGCGTCTCCAGCACCGGGTTCAATCCATAGATGAAGTCATGACGCCCACGCTGCCGTTTCGGCATGATCAGGAACCCCGTCGCCAGCGAGAACCGTCAGCGGAATCTTCGATCACGATTCCGAGCGCCGAGAGGCGGTCTCGAACCTCATCGGCGAGGTCAAACTGCCGGGATTGCCGGAGTTTTTCGCGAACCTCTACGAGTAGATCGATGAACGGAGCGCTATCGCCAGTGCTTGCGTCACGTTCCTCGAGCTTCAGCCCAAGAACCGCGGCGAGATCCTGCAAGCCCGCCTGCGCGAAACGAACTTCGGGAGCTTCAGGGTTCTCCGCAAGCTCGCGATTGATCGCGCGAGCCAGGTCAAACAGCGCGGCCAGAGCGACCGGGGTGTTGAAGTCGTCATCCATCGCCTGTTCAAACTGTTCTCGCGCCTGGTCGACCGCGTCTGCGAGCGGATGATCGGGTCGCGACGCCGGCACTTCCCGTCGATCAAGCCCGCGCACCGCTCCAGTCCATCGCTCGAATCCGCGCCGTGCTGCGTCATATGTATCTTCGCCGAACGCCACCGGTGATCGATAGTGTGAACCAAGCACCATGAAGCGGAATATCTCTGCTCCGCCCATCTCCAGCAGCTCGCGAATTGTCACCAGGTTGCCTTCGGATTTGCTCATTTTCGCGCCGCGAAGCTCGACCATGCCGTTGTGAACCCAGTAACGCGCGAGACTGCAGCCGCAGTTCACCGTCTCCGATTGGGTAATCTCGTTCTCGTGGTGCGGAAAGATGAGATCGGAACCGCCACCGTGAATGTCAATCTGTCCGCCAAGGTGGCGCTGAATCATTGCCGAGCATTCGATATGCCAGCCCGGTCGCCCTGGTCCCCAGGGTGATTCCCAGGATGGCTCATCCTCTTTGGCGGCCTTCCAGAGAACGAAATCCATCGGATGCTCTTTATTCTCGTCAACGTCCACTCGGGATCCAGCGATCATCTCATCGAGCTTTCGATGCGAGAGCTTCCCGTAGTTTTCGAATCGCGAGACACGGTAGAAAACGTCGCTCCCGGGAACGTGGTAGGCGTGCCCGGATTCGATCAGCTTGCTGATCAGCTCGATGATCGTGTCGATCTCCTGTGTGGCCCGGGGATAAATCGTCGCCGGCTTGATATTCAGCTGCGCCGTCTGAACCATCCATTCGTGGATCATGTCCTCGGCAAGCTGGTCCGGCGAGATGCCCAGTTCGTTCGCTCGATTGATGATCTTGTCGTCAACATCGGTGAAGTTCTGAGCGTGCATCACCTGATACCCGCGGTATTCGAGATACCGGCGGATAATATCGAATACCATGGCTGACATTGCGTGGCCAATGTGCGATTCCGCGTAGACTGTTGGCCCGCAAACGTACATCTTGACCTTGCCAGGTTCCAGAGGTTCAAACGGTTCCTTCGTGCCGGTCATGGTGTTCGAGATGGTTAGCGACATCGTTCGTGTCCTTTCCGTGTAGTCCGGCGCCGTTCAGGCGGGCAGTCTTACGAACGTGGATAGACTCCAGGAGCCTGACAGCGTGGATTACAGCCGGAACCATGACCGGTCACTGGCTCGGGAAGGTGGGCAAGTCGGAAGATGCTTCCGCTCGTGCTTTTGCATCGGGTGCGCACAGCAGCGCCAGGCACGATGATGTCTTGCCGGTGGCGATTCCGAATGTCTCTCGTGGACTTCAAGAGGGATGTCATTGATCCTGCAATCTGCTGCTTCAACGGAACATGATCAGTTGCGCTCCTCGCCGGATACGCTCGCGTCAGGCGAGGCAGCCGGCGACAGTACAGATGCAACTGGCATTCGTGTTGAAGCGCGGAATCAACGACATAACGTAATGCACTCGTTCTACGTATCTGCTGCGTTTGACGATGAACTGGATGAACTGGACGATGACGACGATGAACTCTCGGAAGCGGTAGTCGAACTGTCCGATGAACTGGCGTCGGATGACGTTGAACCGTTCGTTGAACTCGACGACGTGCTGGCGCTATTCGAGCCGCGATTGTCGGTAACGTAGAACCCCGACCCCTTAAAGATGATACCGGCAGGGTGCAGGACGCGCCGGACCTCACTGCCGCATTCCGGGCATGCTCGCACTGGATCATCGCTGAATTTCTGTTTGCGTTCGAAGGTCTTCTGACAGGTATCACATGCGTATTCGTAGATCGGCATCCGGCTCCGTCCTTCACTGGTTGCAATTACACGCTGTGCAACGCAGGCATTTTACCGCAACGACGTCGAGTAGAGCAAGTGGATATCATCAAGGTTGAGTCAGATCGGCTCTAGTTCCTCCCAGTTGTCGCCAACCGAGACTTCTGTAATCAGCGGGACCTTGAGTTCCGCAACGTTTTCCATAACGTTGCGGACAAGCTCCGCAAGCGGCGTGATCTCCGATTGTGGAACTTCGAAGAGGAGTTCGTCGTGAACTTGCAGGAGCATGCGGGCCTGATAGTTTTGCTCCTTGAGCTCCCGGTGCATCCGGATCATGGCGATCTTCATGATGTCGGCGGCGGTTCCCTGCAACGGCATATTAATCGCTATCCGTTCGGCGGCAGTCCGCCGGTTGAAATTGGAAGACCCGATATCTGAAACGTATCGGCGGCGGCCGAACATTGTGGAGATGAAGCCCTGATCAGCGGCGAGCTTCTTGGTGTTCTCGAGATAGTCCCGTACGCCCGGAAAGCGCTCGAAATAGGTATCGATAAACTCCTGCGCTTCCTGCCTCGGCATGCCCGTGTCCCGCGAGAGCCCGTACGCCTGCATGCCGTACATGATTCCGAAATTCACGGTCTTGGCGATGCGCCGCATGTCCGAGGTAACGTCGCCGATGTCGATACCGAAGACATCCGCAGCTGTGGCCGCGTGAATATCCTGACCGGCCTGGAACGCCGACAGCAGTGTCTGGTCTTCCGAGAAGTGGGCCATCAAGCGGAGTTCGACCTGACTGTAGTCCGCCGCCAGGAATCGCGCCGGCTCATCGAACGGGCATGTGTCAGGACGGTTGTCCGCGATGAAACCCCGGCGAACCGTTCGGCCAATCCCCGAGCGAACCGGAATGTTCTGCAGGTTCGGATCGGTTGAGCTCAGCCTGCCGGTTGCGGCGAC
>SKTL01000212.1 GCA_007122555.1 Thermomicrobiaceae bacterium
CTCCTGCAGCAGTCGCCAGCTCTTCTCCTGGCGGGCGCGGTCGATCGAGAGTACTGCCTGGCCTTCCTGATTCTCAGCCTGCACAACAAACACGAGAATGGTGTCACCGACCGAGATGGCGGCCTTCTCGTCATCGGTGAGTGTGGAGAACTCCCGACTGGGAATAATCCCTTCGGATTTCGAGCCAATATCGACCAGGATCTCATCCCGGTCTACGAACATGACCTCGCCTTCCATCACCTGACCATACGTCAGGGTCTTGTAATCGTGGGCGGGGTCGTTGAGGAACTGCTCCATGAGCGAGGCGCCATCCTCGGGCGTTACCGCACTGCCGCTCATGTGTTCATCGATTCCAGACATACACCATCCTTGCGTCGTAGACATGCCGCACCGAGCGGCGTTCACCGGTCGGCGCTGCTGAGGGAACGGCCTGACTCTATTCGTTCGCCACAATTATAGTACGGCCCCTGTCAGGGGCGCAAGGCATTACGAGCCCTGCGATTACTCCGCCAACACTGTCGCGCAGGCAACGACAGCCGTCGCGGCCCGGGCAATATCTTCCTGTTCAAACCACCCCATGTGTCCTATGCGGATGATTTCGTCGCTCAGATCGGCTTGCCCGGCGGCAACATCAATATCATACCGCTCACGAACATTCTTCACCAACTCCTTTGCCCCGCCGCCGCCCGGAGATCGCACCGCCGTTACCGTGCTGGAGGCGTACTCCGGATCCGCAAACAGCTCCATTCCGGCGCTGGCGAAAACTTCCCTGGTCTTACGAGCTGCTTCGACATGTCTTGTCGCCCGGGCGTTCATGCCTTCATCCAGAATCATTCCGCAGGCAGCGTGCAGGGCGTAGTAGAGCGTCAATGGCGCCGTCGCCGGCGTGTCGCCTTTCGCAATGCTGTCGCTCCACGTTCTGAAATCGAGAAAGGATCGGGGAAACCTCGCGCGCGCAGTCGCCGCCATCGCTCGTTCTCCGGCAGCAACGATCGCCAGTCCCGGCGGGCACATCCAGCCCTTCTGGGACCCGGTCATCAGCACATCCACGCTCCAGCCGTCGGTATCAATTGGAACAGCCCCCGCCGAGCTCACCGCATCGACCAGCAGCAACGCTCCATGATTCCGAACCATAGGCCCGACTTCATGAAGCGGGTTCGTTACCCCGGTCGATGTTTCATTATGCGTGTAGAGCACCGCCTTTGCGTTCGGATGCTCTGCAAGCGCCGCTTGAACCACATCCACCGTTGCAGCTTGCCCGGAATCGACCGCCACCCGCCGCACATCGAGCCCGAACTGCTCAGCTACGGCAGCAAACCGCACTCCGAAATCTCCGCTGACAATCGACAAAACCTGATCGCCAGGCGAGAGGGTGTTAACGATTGCGGCTTCCCATCCAATGGACCCGCTTCCGGGAAGAGCGAACACGCCATGGCTTGTCTGAAGGATCGCCTGCAGGCGAGCGATCAACTCGCGATGCATGCTCCTGAATTCGTCGCTGCGATGGGGGATCATCGACTGCTGCATCGCCTGCATGACCGCTGGCGGTACCGGTGTCGGGCCGGGAATTCTCAGATCTTGTGCGTTCATCAAAAAGCTCCTCAGAATTAAGTTTCGCGAAAATGCGCTAGTCGAAATACGTGAAAAAAGCATTGAACGCGCCGTCTCGATCGATCTCGAGCGTCGCGAACGAAAATCGAGGCTCACGCCGCTTCATGGTCGGTGAGCCGGGATTCAGAAACCAGGTATCGTCCACCTCCTCCCAGATCGGTTGATGGCTATGACCGAAGATGACAATATCAGCTTGGCCAACGTATGACCGCTGTACGGCGTGCCGAGCCGAGGAACCACGCTCCCGGTGTCCGTGCGTCACAATCAGGCGAACATCGCCCGCTTCAATGCGAAGGCGATTCGGCAACACGTCCGCAAGTTCGGCTTCATCGTTATTCCCGGATACCGCCAGAACGGGGCCATGGGCTTCGAACATCGATTGGCACGCCCGCGTGCAGAAGTCGCCGCAATGAATGGTCAGGTCGCTGGCGGTCATCGCCTCGGTCAGGACATCCGGCAGCGAATTCCGGCGCGGGCTGAAATGTGTATCGCCGGTCACTACAATTCGAACCGGAGGTTCCAGTCTTACGGCGCGCTCTCGGGTCACTCCGATACCTATCCCCCTTACCTAGCGTCGGAGCAGCACCGAGTCGAGCACACTGTTCAGCACCCCGAACAGCACTGCGGCGATCGCCGCCCCGAGATAGGTAATCTCGATTCCGTCCAGCGCCAGACCGCCGACATAGAACGCGGCCGCGCTGAGTACAAAGGCGAACAGACCAAGCGTGAGACAGGTAAGCGGCATCGTGATCGCTCGCAGCACCGGAAGCACGAACGCGTTCGCAAGTCCCAGGATCAGGGCGAAGATGAGTAGAGTTTGAGTCGTATCGTAGTGGATCTCGTCCGGAAGGATCTCTCGAATGATCAACACCGTGACAACTGTCAGTCCGATATGGGCGAGGATTCGAAACATACTGACCTATGGCTCCCGTCGACTCAGCGCCAATCAAGACAGCGCGAATTCAGATAGTCCGTAACTGTACCTGAGATTGCCCTCTGAAGGTCATTCTTCCGGCGCCGCGTCAGATGATCGATCAGGGTAGATCGGGTGCGACAACGCCAGTATCAGTCCGGCCATAACCCAGAGAAGCGCCGCCATATGAGGAAACTGGATGTTGAAGAAATAGTGGTCGAAGACGCCGATGGTCAACGCCGCCGCGATAACAGCCAGGAGCGTCAGCATGAGATCACTCCCCGCGTTCTCAGGCTGCCGCCTCCACCACTTCAGACCCGAAACGCCAATTGCTCCCACCGCGAGGAAGAAGGCGCCGAGTCCGAGAAATCCGGTCTGCTGACCGATCGTCAGATAAATGCTGGAGACACCAGTCTGAAGCTCAATACTCGGCGCATCCCCGAATCCGACGCCGAACAGCGGGTATTCCTGAATGATCGCGATTGCGTTGCGATACTCGCTGAGTCGCAGGACGGTCGCCGGGTCCTGTAACGTGAACCCAAGCCAGAGCCTTTCAACAAACGCCACGCCGATTCCGAATACGATCAACCCTGCTAATCCAGCCACGCCGGCCGGGATCAGCCAGCGATAGCGGAGAACGGCGGCGATCGCCAGTCCCGCCGCAGCCCCGAGCCAGGCGCCGCGAGAATAGGTTAGCAACAGCGCGATCCCGGTGAGTGGAACCGCGAGCAGGCAGATCCAGCGTGCGATCACCGGCTGCCGGGAGATCAGCTGAACCGCTCCGATCACGAACACAATCGCCAGCATGCCGCCCGCCGAGTTCGGATCGACCGAGGTGCTGACCAGGCGCATAGCTTGACCCGGATCATCCTCAATGAATCGAACAATCCGCGCGTCCGGATATCCGAGCGGTATCAGCTGGGCAAGCATTCGCTCGGCAAACCCGGGCCCCATCAGCTGAAACAGCAGGCCGATCGCCGCCGAGACTGATCCGCCCAGCAATAGAACATTCAGAAACCGTCGCTGGTCGGCCAGCGTCCTTATCGATGTCCAGACCACGAAAACCAGCCCGATCGCCATCAGAAACTTGGCGTAATCATGATAGGTCTGCATCGTGTAGCCGCGACCAACCCCCAGCAGGAAGCTGAACAGCGTCACCGTTACGAGCAACATGATTAGCGCGGCAGGGAGCGACGACGGCAAGAGATGGTCGCGATAGAGCAGGATTCGCGCGATCCAGACCCCGAAGACCAGCAACGAAACGGCTTCCAGCGCGGTGAGCGTCACGCCAACCCGGATCGGAATTACCGCAAAGGGAAGTATCGTGACGATCGCGATTGCGACCCAGAGTCCCGCGCGAACATCGGACAGCACCGCGATCGCAGCAACGATCGCCGCCAGCAGTCCGAACCCGACAATCACGCCGTATTCAACGGCGGTCCAGGCCATAGCGATTGAGCCGATGAGCGCCAGTGCGGTGAACCCGGCGACAACAAGCCACCACTGAGCCGGAACATCCCTGGCAACCGGCCACGCCGGGAGGATCGCGTTCCGCTCCATCGACGGAGCAAGGTGACGTTCGTTCTCTGTTCTCCTGGCTACCACGGCAATCCGTCGCTAATCGGGCAATTCATCTCGCCAGGTCTCCCGCAAACTCAGCGTGAACGCGTCGAACTGAAATCGGAACACACTGTTCTCCTGGACGTCCGGTTCCCGGCCGTTCCAGATCTCGTCAAACGCTCGCGCCACGTCAGTCACCGCTGATGGTTCGATCGGGTATACGCTGTGTCCGGGATAGACCGACTTCAGGCTCGGCGCCAGGTCCGCCAGCTTTTGCACTGAGGCGCGATACTCGTGGGCGTTTCCGTCAACATAGTGGGCGAACATCGCGCCCTTGTGAACGATATCCCCGCAGATCAGCGCGCCGCTCGCCTCATCCACGAGACTGATGCACCCGGGCGTGTGTCCCGGCGTGTGAATCACGCGGAGGCGCCTGTCACCCAGGTCGAAGACATCACCTTCCTGGACGGTCTCGGAAACCTGAACGCCGGGAGTGTGAAAGGTTTCCGGGTCGAACCCCGGCGGAGGTTTTCGGGAAAACGCGTCGGGAGCAAGAAACCTCCCCAATTGCTGGTTGGTCAATCCCGCTCGCACGCGCTCGAGATCGCCGGCATGCACCCAGACATCGTCGAACCGCCAGTTGTTACCTATATGGTCCAGATGACCGTGGGTATTGACAAGCGTGATCGGCCCGGAAGTGTAATCCTCGACCACAGCGCGGATGTCGCCGAATCCGACGGTTGAATCGACCAGCAGGGATCGGTCGCGACCGAGCACCAGATACGCCTTGACATCTTCAACGTGCCCCGGTTCGGCGATCGCGACAATGTTATCGTCGTACGTCGTTACGTCAAACCATTCGTATTCCGGACGATCAGTCATCTGGTTCACCTCTCCGGAATGAAGCTACGGGTCATCCCGCCAGGACTCTCGAAACGTGAACGAAAACTCCCCGAACTCGAACCGGGCAGTTCCATCCACTATCGTATCTGCTTCACGCCCATTCCAGATTTGTTCCATTGCATCTCGAAGATGAACGATGAACGATGGTTCCAGCGGGTAGCGGTTATGGGACGGATACACCACGGACAACTGGGGAACCAGTTGCGCGAGCCGCTGTACGGTGGACCGATACTGCTTCGCGCTACCGCCCTCGTGGTGCGCGAACAGTGGCCCCTCATAGATTGCGTCGCCCGCGATCAAGATCCCGGCATCCTCTTCGAAAAAACTGATGCTACCGGCGGAATGACCCGGCGTGTGCAGCACGCGAAACACTCGACCACCAAGATCGATCTCATCGCCTTCGTCAATGGTGCGTTCGATATCGGTTCCGGGAATCTGAAATGTTTTCGGGTCCAATTCCGGCGGCATCGGGCGGCTGAACGCCTCCGGCGCAAGGAAGTGCTGCATCCGCTCGTTGGGAACACCGGCCCGTATGCGATCGAGATCGCCAGGATGCGCCCAGCGTCGCTCGAACCGCCAGTTATCGCCGATGTGATCCAGGTGCCCGTGAGAATTGACCATCAACACCGGCTTATCGCTGCAGTGCTCAACGATTGCGCGAATGTTTGCGTAGCCCATTCCGGTGTCAATCAGTAGCGCCTGATCATCCCCGGCGATCAGAAACGACTTCACGTCTTCGAAGTGTCCGGGCTCACCGATACCGATGATTCCGTCGGAGAACTCGCGCACCTCAAACCAGTCAAAGTCCGGTTGAATAGCCACATTCGTCTCCTACGGCTTCGGCGGACAATCAATTAGCAGCGCCGCAGTCAGGGCCATCCGATCGGCGATTGAATCGAGTACAACGTACTCGGTCTCAGCATTATGAGCATTCTGTCCTTCCGGCCCGAGTCCATCCAGCGTGGGGATCCCGAGCGCGGCGGTGAAGTTGCCGTCGCTGCCGCCGCCGCTGCTGAGTTCCTCGTACTCTCGACCGAGATCATCGACGATTGACCTCGAGAGACTGAGCAGTGCATCCGTCCCCGGGACCTTTTCCATTGGCGGGCGGTTGATTCCGCCGGTCAGCTTCGTAGTGGTATCGGGAACTGTCGAGCGATTGGCGATCTTCTCGATTTCGGCAGTTACGCGTTCGCCCTCCGCCTTTGTCGGGACCCGGACATCGACCGCGCAATGGGCGTAATCTGCGATGACATTGCGCCGCTCGCCGCCGCGCATCTGATTCGCGGACACAGTCGAACCGATCTTGAAGTCGTTGAGATCGTGCAACTGGATAATCTTGTGCGCCATCTCGAGATTCGCGCTGCGACCGTCTCGCGGCGATGCGCCGGCGTGCGCCGCAACACCGTGCACATCGAGCTCGAACATGCCGACGCCCTTGCGGGTGGCCAACACGCCACCGGCGGCTCTCCCTGGCTCGAAAACGAACACGGCGTCCATACGCGCCGCTTCGCCTTCAATCAGCGCCCGGGATGTCGGCGAGCCGATCTCCTCATCGGCGTTGGCGACAAACGTCACCTCCGCAAAGTCATCGTATCCGATATCACGGAGAATCTTCATGGCGTAACAGGCGAGGATCATCCCGCCTTTCATATCCATTGACGCCGGTCCGTACGCTTTGCCATCTCGGATCGTCAGGGGACGCTCGCTGGTTGTTCCCTTCGGGTAGACCGTGTCGAAGTGGCCCAGCAACATCAGTCGACGGCTTCCATTTCCCGCAAGCGTGGCCACGAAATGATCACCAAGCTCCTCGTTCGGATGCATTGTGATCTCGAATCCGAGATCAGCCAGGATCGATCGGAGAAACCCTCCCGCTTCGTTCACGCCGTCGCGGTCAAAGGTCCCGCTATCAATGTTGACGATTCGTTCAAGATCGGCGAGATACGCGTCATAGTAGTCATCAGCGCGCCGTTTGATATCGGTTACGTCCGCCACAGAATCCCCTTTCTGAACACTCATTTCGCTGGTCTATCCTACCCGATCAGAATCAGCTCGCGTTGCGGTGTCGTAAGGAATTCGCAGCCAGCAGCAGCGACCAGAACATCCTCTTCAAGCTGAACCCGGCCCCGACCCTCAACCGGGAAACCGATTTCCAGCGTATAGACCTGCGATTCCTCGATCAGATCATACGGACGCTGACCGTAGCGATCCCATCTCGGTCCGAGCACCGTTCCGCCGTCATGGCAAGCGCGCCCCATCTGGTGACCGAAGGCGAACCGCCATTCCTCAGCGCCGTACGCTTCGAGCACCCGCCGGGCGGCAGCGTCGACCTCCCACCCGGCAACGCCTGGCCTGAGCGCGTCGGCGCCTGCCTGGATCGCTCGATCAACAACGCCGAAGGCTTCGGTGAGTTCATCCGGGGCCGCGCTCTCGCCATCCTTCAGAAAGTAGAATGTACGTTGCATGTCCGAGGTGTACTCGTTCTGGCGCACGCCGAAATCGATCGCCAGCAGATGACCGGACTCGGTCACGAAATCGGATGGGCCGACGTGGCCCTCAGGAGAGCTCGGACCGGCCATAACAGTCGGGCAGTATTTCCAGTCCCATGACGATCCCACCCCATGGTGTTCCAGCCGGCTATGCATGAAGTCCGATATTTGCTGCTCGGAAGCGCCCGGTCGCAGCCATTCTGCAGTCTCCGTCCAGATCCGCTCTGTCGTAGCAATGGCCTCGCGAATGC
>SKTL01000221.1 GCA_007122555.1 Thermomicrobiaceae bacterium
CGTCGCCAGCACAACTCCTGCCAGCATGATCGCAATTGCGATCGAGTCATGTCGCGCAAACAGGACCGTCGTATAGATCACCAGTGGATTCAACAGCCACAGAGCGGAAACGATCACCCGACGATCGGGAGCGACCAGACGCATCAGAAGGTAACCGGCCACCAGGTCAGCAAGAATGTAGGGAAGCTTCAGCAAGAAGAGCAATCGGCTAAGGTGCTCGTACCCGAGAAACCGTTCAACCTCATGTTGCTGAACTCCGACGCCGAATACGCCAGCGGTTGCCGACCAGATGTCGGCTCCGCCCGGCAACAACGGCTTCAGCATCCAGAGCCAGACATTGTGAATCATCTGGACGGCGATCTGGCTCCCCCATCCGAGCCAGTTTCCGTCGTAGGCTGCTTCGGCGGCGCGAGAATAGATCGAGTAGAGATCCGTGTGCGCAGCGAACGGCGCCAGGCCGAGCCGGATAACGATCGCCAGCACCCAGATCGCGATGAGCCACTTGTTGAATGGCCCGCTGAGCATCGTCCGAACTCGCTCACGCAATCCCGCCCAACGGCTCATCCGGCGCTCCATTCCCGAAGTTTCGCCGCTCCAAGGACGATCGGGAGTCCGATCGCCAATCCCGCGCGATGGAGTACCGAAAGCGCGAGTACGGCCGGAATAGAGGCGCCAATCACTCCCGCAATCGCCGCCATCATACCCTCGCGCACACCGAGTCCTCCGGGAACCGGCGCAACGAGTCCAACAAGCAGCGAGAGATTCGCAAGAAGGAGCACTTCAATAAGGCTCAGCCTGAGTCCGACCGCTATTGACGCGACGCCGACCGCCAGCATATCGAGAACCCAGCGCGTAAGCGTCAGCGCGCCAATCGGTCGCAGATGAACCCGGCTATGCAGCAGCGCCGACGTCGCAGTGCGCAGTGCGCCGGCAAATCCGGGGAGGAATCGTCGAACACCGAACAAGAGCGCGATGAGCAGCGCAGCAGCTGCAAGTGCGACAATAATCACCCGGGCGGACTGTTCAACGTTGAGAAGCGCGACTCCAGCATCGATTATCGCCGGTCCAGCGATGAGAACCGCAATCGTTCCGCCGAGCGCAAGCAGAAGGGCGTCGAGAATCTGCTCAACCGCCAGCGTTGGCAACGACCTGCTGAGCGGAACCGCATGGCCATCCCTGGCCAGAATCGCTTTCGCGGGGGCCCCCAGGAAGCCTGGCGCCGCGTAGTTGATCAGCGATGCGAGCGCAGTAATGCGAGTAGACGCCGCAAGCGATATCTCGGCCCCGGTTCGCTTCAGAAGGAAACACCATCGCCAGGCGTGGCTGAGCGGCAATGCGACGCCGATGCAAACCAGCGGAAATGCCCAGATCAGACTGACGCCAGCCAGTGCGGAAAGCGCCTCGCCGAGGTGGCCGGTGAACACGAACGCTGTCACGATGGCAATCGGGATTGTCCACTGAATCACCAGGCGGAGTATTCGGCGCGGTTTGCCGGATCGATTCGTGGAACTCATCACTGGGATTGCCTCGAAACCGGTGAATCTGAACCGCTTGAGAGTAATGCGTCGAGCGCTGAAGAGAATCCCGGCATCAGCGCATGATCGCTTCCCGTCCGCTCGAACGATGCTCGAGCCCCTTCACTCAACCTTGTCCGAAGCTCAGCGTTCCGCAAAGAACGGATCGCCTCGGCCAATGCGTCGGCATCCGCCGGCGGCGTCAACAGAGCTGATGAACCGTGGCTGAGCACTTCTCGAATGGCCGGTGAATCTCGCGTAATGATCGCGGCGCCAGCAGCCATCGCCTGAAACACCTTGTTTGGAACGACCCGGGAAGCCTTCTCGGTTGCTCCGAAAATCCCGAGCACCACGTCCGCTGATGCGATCCGCTGCGGCAGTCTCCGGTAAGCCACCCATCGACGATGCACTAGAGAAATCCCGGGATGACTTTCCACGAACGCGCGAACGAGATGCTCCTGCTGCCCCGATCCGATAATCTCGAAGCTGATGTCCTCGTCTCCCGACTCATATAGAATACGAATCGCCTCGAGGATTGTTTCGATCCCGTGCAACGGAATCATCTTCCCGTAGAACAGCGCCTGGATTCCAGGCGACCGATCTCCGCGATTCGATGCCAGAGCAAACATCTCCTCATCAGCTCCAACGGGCACGGGATAGATTCGGCTTCGCGATATCCCGAACTGCGCGGTCAGGTAGGTTGCGTTCTCCTCGGTGTCGGAAAGGATAAGGGTGGCGTTTCGCAGCGCGAGCCAGTCGACCACCCATATCAGGCGTGATGCGAGCGATCGACGATCCGTCATCGCGCGATCTTCAACGATGGTGTCCGTGAGCGTGACCAGCGGATTGTACAGAACCGGGATTCGGCTGATCCTCGCGAGCAACCCGAGAACCAGCATGTCCAGCTGGCCGATGTAGCCAATTGCGAGGGCATCCGCTGACCGAATGCGAGGCGCCGTTCTGATCAGTAGCCTCAGATAGGTAACAAGAAGCCGGGCAGCGATCATCACCAGCGACAAACCGCCGCCAGGAAGTCGGGACTTGTCTCGAATACGTTCCCAGAACGGTTCGTGAATTTCGGTGACATCACACTGGCAGGCGCGAAGAAGTCGAATAACCTGCTGATTGCGGGGGTAGTCGCGCTCGTAGGAACCAGCGTAGAGGATTTTAGGGCGTCTCGTCACCAGAAACTCATCTCCGCGTCGTCCGCAACCACAGTGGGCATTATACGGGAAACAACGGGAAAGCCCCGTCCGAATCCGGACGGGGCTCTCAGAAAGCTGCCTGGGGCACAGGTGCTCAGCGGAGGGCGCGGTCTTTCCCGAGCCCTCGTTTGAGCATCTCGGACTAGTAGTCCATACCGCCTGGCATCTGCGGCATTCCACCACCAGCGCCGGCTTCTTCCGGCTTATCGGTGATGAGGGCCTCGGTGGTGAGAATCATCGCAGCGATCGATGCTGCGTTCTCGACTGCCGAGCGAGTTACCTTGACCGGGTCAATAACACCCCACTCGACCATGTCTCCGTATTCGTTGCGGATAACCTCGTAGCCGAGGGTTGGCTTGTTCTGTTCACGCTGCATGCGTCGGATCTCGCCAACAACCACGGCCCCGTCTTCGCCAGCGTTCTCGACGATACCGCGCAGCGGCTCCTCGAGCGCGCGCTTGACGATCATCATACCGGTGTGGATGTCGCCAGTTTCCTTGACATCATCGAACACCATTGTCGTGTTGATCAGCGCAACGCCACCACCCGGGACCATGCCTTCTTCGACACCGGCGCGGGCAGCGTTCAGGGCGTCCTCAACGCGGTGCTTCTTCTCCTTGAGCTCGGTCTCGGTCGCGGCGCCAACCTTGATCACCGCAACACCGCCGGACAGCTTGGCCTGGCGCTCCTGCAGCTTCTCACGGTCGAAATCGCTGGTCGTGGTCTCGGCTTGCGCCTTGATCTGCTCGACGCGAGCCTTGATCTGCTCTTCCTCACCGTAGCCTTCAACAATCGTGGTGTCATCCTTGGTGGCGACAACACGGCGGGCCCGGCCAAGGTCCTGGACGGTCGCGCTATCCAGCTTGCGGCCGACTTCCTCGGAAATCACCGTGCCGCCAGTCAGAATGGCGATGTCTCGAAGCATTTCCTTGCGGCGATCACCGAAGCCCGGAGCCTTCAGCGCCAGGGCGTTGACGGTGCCGCGCAGCTTGTTGACGACCAGTGTCGCCAGCGCTTCACCCTCAATGTCCTCGGCGATGATCACGAAGTTCTTGGTGACCTGCATCGCCTTCTCGAGAACCGGGAGAATCTCCTGAACTGCCGTGATCTTCTTGTCGGTGATCAGGATGAACGGCTCATCGAGTTCGGCTTCCATGCGTTCGGTGTTGGTTACGAAATACGGTGACGAGTAACCACGATCAATCTGCATGCCCTCGGTGTACTCGGTCTCAAACTCGAGGCCACGAGACTCTTCGACCGTCACGACACCGTCCTTGCCGACCTTCTCCATGACGTCGGCAATCAGGTTGCCGATGCCCTCGTCAGCGGCGGAGATCCCGGCTACGTGGGCGATGTCTTCCTTGCCACGAACCTGGATCGCCATGTCCTTGAGACGCTGGACAACGAGCTTGCTGCCCTTTTCGATGCCGGTCTTCAGCTGCATCGGATTCGCGCCGGCTGCGACGTTGCGCAGTCCCTCGTGAACGATTGCCTGCGCCAGGACGGTCGCGGTGCTGGTGCCGTCACCAGCGATGTCGTTCGTCTTGGTCGCGGCTTCCTTGAGAAGCTGAGCGCCCATGTTCTCGAAGTGATCTTCGAGCTCGATCTCTTTGGCGACGGTTACGCCGTCGTGCGTGACCGTCGGAGCGCCAAACTTCTTGTCGATGGCAACGTTGCGGCCCTTCGGCCCAAGCGTCGTCTTGACCGCATTGGCCAGGGTATCAATACCTGTTTTCAGTGACCTTCGCGCTGCTTCATCGAATTCGAGAATCTTCGCCACGTTTAGACTCCTCCCGTTGTTCCCATTTGGGACAACCCATGATCGTCGGATATTTCTGAGTGCTAGGAAACGACTGCCAGAATGTCCTTCTCGCTGATGATCAGGAACTCATCTTCACCGACTTTGACTTCGGTGCCGGCATACTTGGCGAACAGCACCTGCTCGCCGTCCTTGACGTCCATCGGCAGGCGGCTGCCATCATCGTTCAGGCGGCCAGGGCCGACAGCGATGATCTCGCCACGCTGCGGCTTCTCCTTGGCGGTGTCTGGCAGGACAATCCCGCTGGCGGTCACTTCTTCCTGCTCGGTTGGGCGGACAACCACCCGGTCGCCGAGCGGCCTCAGCGTTGTATTGACGGTTGACATCCTTCTGGACCTCCTGTGTACTTATGCGACGTTTAGGTGGAACGCCGCTGCCCTTCCATCGATTCGTGTTAGCACTCACGACGTGAGAGTGCTAACGCTGATATCTTAGCCAAGATGCGGCTGACATGCAAGGCATTCTTGCGACAATAACGGCTGTCGCCACTCATTCACAGGAATTCCAGCTTGCGGCGGGCGCAAGAATCCGCATCATCGGGCATAATGCCAGCACCAGATGATCGAATTATGATTCGCGTCGTGTTCGCAAATCATACGAGGAACGAGGAGGTTCCGTGGACTATCGTTTCGCTTCCCGAATCGGCAATCTGCAGCCATCGCCGACTGTGGCGGTGTCAGATCGCGTGCGTGAACTCAAGCAGCAGGGGCTCGATGTCATCGACCTGGGCGGAGGAGATCCGGATTTCCCAACGCCCGAGCACATTTGCAAAGCCGCCTCAGACGCACTCTTCGCAGGCGACACGCATTACGTCGCGAGTTCAGGAATTCCCGAGCTCCGACAGGGAATTGCCAGAAAGCTGAAGGACGACAACGACGTTGAAGTCGATGTTAACGGCATTATCGTCACTCCAGGCGGAAAATCGGCGCTGATCTCGTCACTGCTGGCCCTTGCTGGACCCGGTGACGATGTCCTGACCTTCGATCCCGGCTGGGTCTCCTACGAACCGATGGCGACGATCTCTGGAGCGAACACGATTCACGTTTCACTCAACTCCGCCGACAATTACCGGATTACCCGGGACGCGATCGACAAGCACGTCACCCCGAACACCCGATTGATGATCGTAAACAGCCCGAACAACCCGAGCGGAAAGGTGCTGACGCAGGACGAAGTTGATGCGATCTGCGCTGCCGCGAAGGAACACGATATCATCGTCTTTTCCGACGAGATCTACGAGAAGATCGTCTACGACGACAACAAGCACATCAGTATTGCCGCCCAGCCAGACATGGCCGAGCGCACGCTGACGCATAACGGATTCTCGAAGGCGTATGCGATGACTGGCTGGCGGCTGGGGTATGTCGCCGGCCCGGTTGAGATCATCAAGCAAATCATGAAGATTCACAGTCACTCGGTCACTTGCGCCACGTCGTTTGCGCAGCGGGGAGCCGTCGCAGCGCTTGATGGTCCGCAACACTTCATCGGCGAAATGGTCCAGGCCTGGGACCGACGACGCAAACTCATTGTCGATGGACTCAATCAGATTCCCGGCTTCCACTGCCCATGGCCGGAAGGCGCCTTCTACGCCTATCCCGACGTATCCGGAACCGGTAAGAATGGCAGCGAGATTGCTGAGATCGCCATCAACGACGCACGCGTCGGTGTCACACCCGGAATCGCCTTCGGTGACGCATCGGCGAACCACATCCGGTTGAGCTTTGCGAACTCGGACGAGTTGCTGGAGGAGTCGATCAACCGACTGCAAACCGCGTTTTCCTGATCTGACATCCGGAGACGGAGGCCATTCTGGTTGCGGAGATCTCGCGCGCGCTGATTCTGTTCACTGTCGCTGGACTGGCGGAGATCGCCGGCGGCTGGCTTGTCTGGCAATGGCTGCGCGTTGATCGCCCGTGGCCGGTCGGCCTGCTCGGCGCCGGTGTCCTGTTCGCATACGGAGTGATCCATACGTTTCAGGCGGATGCGACATTCGGACGGATCTACGCGGCCTATGGCGGCATTTTTCTCGTTATCGCCCTGAGCTGGGGTATGATCTTCGACCGGTGGAAACCGGATCGATGGGACTTCCTGGGCGCGGGTTTCTGCCTGCTTGGCGTGGCGATCATGTTGTTCGCTCCGCGATCGGAATAGTATCGTAATTCTGGATCGTTGCACGCGATAACGATCTGAACATGTCGCAGCAGTCATCGTAGCAAGAAGATTGGAACAAGGGACCCATGCAATCCCGAGACGAGATTCGGCTAACTGAACTCGCCGCCTGCGCTGGCTGAGCGTCAAAGCTCGGGCCGGACGCCCTGGCGCAGGTTCTGCAGCCACTCACCCAGCTAAATGACCCGAATCTGATCGTTGGTCTCCAGACCAGCGACGATGCTGCTGTCTACCGTCTGAACGATGAGCAGGCGATCATCCAGACCGTCGATTTTTTTCCGCCGGTTGTTGACGATCCCTATGTTTACGGCGCTGTTGCGGCGGCGAACTCCATGAGCGATATCTACGCCATGGGTGGACAGGTTCTGTTCGCCCTGAACATCGCCGCATGGCCGGAACACCTTCCCCTCGAGATTCTCAGCCGGATATTCGAAGGCGGCGCGGACAAGATGTCCGAGGCGAACGCGGTCATCGCCGGCGGTCACACCGTAACCGATGATGAGCCGAAATATGGACTCGTTGTCACAGGTATGATCAATCCTGATAAGGTGCTGACCAAATCCGGCGCGAAGCCCGGCGATCGCATCTTCATCACCAAGCCGATCGGCACGGGCGTGATCACAACCGCAAATAAGCAGCAAGCCTGTGACACGGCGCATCTGCAGGGCGCGGTCGACTCAATGACGAAGTTGAATCAGGCGGCCTCGAGATTGATTCAGAGCAGCGGGGTCAATGCCTGCACCGATATCACAGGTTACGGGGTTGTGGGACACGCCATGGAAATGGCGTTGAAGAGCGGCGTGCAGCTGGTTCTGAACGGTCGCGACATCCCGGTACTTGACGGCGCCGAGCGCTACGCCTCGGAAGGCCGGCTGCCGGGAGGGGCGAACCGGAATCGCGAGTACTATTCACATCCCGACTCCGGCGGGCTCCAGCTCGATCCAGACCTGCCTGACGTCACTGCCGATCTGCTCTTCGATCCGGAGACTTCCGGCGGGTTGCTCA
>SKTL01000230.1 GCA_007122555.1 Thermomicrobiaceae bacterium
GATCCTTCGGCTCCGATGCTGTGAAAATAACCCACCTGGGTGTCATCCCGACCATCCCCTCTTGTCATCCCGACCGTAGCGGAGGGATCTGAGATGTCGCCGGAGGAGCCCTGTCAGGATCAGCCAGGGACCCTCCTTGCCAAACCCTCGGATCTCTCCGCTACGCGAGGCGCACACACCGCTCGGGGATAATGGTTCACCTGTGTCAACCGATGATGGCCAATGCGCCTCGCTCCGGTCGAGATGACAATTTTCATGCTCCGGTGGCGGTCAGCCGCCCATGATTACTCAGGATGACGTGGGGGCTGGTCCCACGGTGTCGTGGGCTTCTACGGGGTATGGGCGTCGCTGTCCCTACCCCTTATCGCCTGCCCTCCCCGGAATAGATCCCCTGGTACCCTTCGGCGGTCGCGCCGCTCATCACGTGAAAGACCATCTGGGCGATCCGGGCGTTGTGCTCCAGGCGGAATCCGTGCGTGTTGTAGACCACGAGCAAGGCGACGCCGCGACCAGAATACCCGGCGTCCCAGACAGCCGTGTGCAGGGCGACGCCGGAGCGCAGCAGGCTCGATCGCGGCCGCGTGTAGGCCATGACGTTGTTCGGAAGATTGATCGTCTCGTTGAATCGCACCTCGTAGCATCCGGGCGAGAGGTAGATCTGCTGATCGGGGTCGACCGGGTACTGCTGCGTTCCGGGCAGACGACGGTTCGCGTTGTCCAGCGTCAGCGTTCCGGGCCCGACGAACCCGGAGACGGTGTCCAGCGTCAGGTCGACGCCGTTCGGCTGCACCTGAGTCGCGCGATCGACCAGGCCGTCCAGCAACGGCGGTTCATGATCGAGCAACGATTCGATCTGTTCCCGGCTGAGCACGCCGGTGAGCAGTGTGTCGTTCATTCGTCAACCCTTCCCCGATGTAATCCAGATCGTTGCGATCGTCCCCTGGGCCGCGTTGCACAATCACTCGCCTCTGGCTCGTTGGCGGCCCGCCCGGACATTCCGCGAACCGGTCTAGAACATGCCGAGATCGATCACGCCGGTGAGCTCCAGCACGACCAGAATGACCGGCTGGTGAATCAGGTAGATCGCCAGCGAGTATCGCCCGGTCGTCGAGAGCCACCGCACCGGCCCCAGATGGCTCCAGTCGGGAAACCTGAACCGGCGAATCCCGTTTCGATACAGCAGATACCCGGCGGAAATCCCGAGCAGCGCCACGCCAAACCACGGGATCATCGGCCGGTAATCGTACATGCTGCCGATCCCCTCGGGACGGAACCCGAGCCAGACGAGCCAGGGGAAATCGACCCGCGGGTACCCCATGAAGATTCCCAGGACGATGAGCCCGGCCCCGACCGGCAGGGCCGCCTTCGGCCACCGCAGAAATGGATAGGCGAAGATGATCGAGAGGCCGATCAGATGCAGGATCCCGAAGATGATCGAACCGCCTGGCGCGAAGAGCCAGACCGCAACGGTGATCAGCATCCCGTAGCCGAAGATCCGGACGCCGCGGAGCAGGTATTTCTGCGCCAGCGACCATTCGTCAGCCAGCCGGGCCGTGGCGCGGGTGTAGCTCAGCACCAGCGAAACGCCGACCAGCGAGACGAACATGAACGCGGTGAGATTGGCGAATCGCTGCCAGTTGCCGGTGTTGGCCCCGATATCGAACGAGCCGAACTGATCCAGATCATAGGTGAAGTGGTAGATCACCATCATGATGATCGCCACGCCACGCAGCGCGTCGATTTCCCAGAGGCGTTCGCTCGAGGCTGCAGCGTCCGATTCAGCCGCCTCGTTCGTTACGTCTTCAGTTGGAGCCACGTCTCCAGCCGCCGTCATGTCCGTTCAACGTCTCCTTGAGTGCGCAAACCGCTCGTCGATCTCCGTTTGGCGGTAAGCCTACTTGAGCGAGACGTGTCCGCGCTCGCCGCTGATCGTCATCTCCGTGCCGAACTCGGCCGAGAGCTTCTGGAACCGCCCCAGCACACGCTCGGCAACCTCGCCGCTCGCCACTTCCGGCTTGCCGCGACGATGGGCCTGCGGCCCGAGCGCCAGCGAGATCGGCACAATCTCCATGCCGGTCACGCGCTCGCCATCGAACTCCAGCATCGGCATGACCGTCTCCCAGTAGCGCTGCTCGGCCGGAAATCCCTTGGTGTCGCCGGCGTAGCGCTGATCGTAGACGATGGCCGGCGTCTCGCCGGAATCAACCCGGAATCGATCGTAGGAATCCGAGGGGAGTTTCCAGACGAGCTCGTTCTGCCCGATGAAATTGCCCAGACTGTAGAAAATCGGCTTGCCCTGATACAGCTCCATCCCCCGGATCAGATGCGGCCCGTGCCCGACGACCATGTCCGCCCCGGCGTCGATCATCCGGTGGGCGAACAGTTTGATGAAGTCGGCCGGCTGTTCCTTGTCTTCGGCCTGCTGCTCATGGGCGTGGAGGCTGACAACGACCAGATCGGAGCGTCGTCGTGCTTCCCGGACCCACTTCTCCATCGCCAGGACGTCTTTCTCCTTCGGAACGGTCTCCACACGGGTGGAGTCGCCAACCTTGAAGTTGCCTTCCAGGAACGGCAGAACGTCCGGATCATCGGGCGGGAAGGCGAAACCGAGCTGAATCCGCTGCTGGCGCTGTTGCTCCACGCCGAGTCCGAGGGCGACATCCCTGATCGCGTCGTATTGCTCCTGCGTGACGTAGTAGGTGGTGTCGTAGTGCAGCGGGTTCAGCCCGGGTCGCCCGACCATGTCCGGGCGTTGCTCGGCGGCTTCCTGGCCGCTGTGAAACGTCGAGCTGCAGGAGATCATGCCGACGCTGCCAGCTGCCGTATCGAGATAGACCGGCATCCGGCTGGCGGCGAGGTTCTCGCCGACTCCGGCGTAGGAGATCCCTCGCTCGTCCAGCACGTCGATCATCGCCATCAACCCCTCGATGCTGTAGTCGAGCGAGTGGTTATTGGCGCAGGCGAAGAGGTTGAAACCCATATCGGTCAGATCGTCCATCACCCACTGATGCGCGGCGAAGTGTGATCCGCCGCTCTCCAGCGCCGGGTACCCCGCGAAATCATTCGGCAGGACTTCCAGATTCGTAAACGAGACATCGGTATCGGTCAGAAGCTCGACCAGTTTGCGGGTGGCGTCGTCGAGCGTAATGCCGACGCGCCGGGTGATAATGCTGTCGCCCGTCAGCGCCAGTTTCATGTTTATCTCCTGTGTCATACGTCCCTCGGTTTTCCCTTCCGGTTGCATTCAGAACGTCCGCCGCTCATGATAACGCCTGATCCGGTCTTGTGCCGGAAATCAACCGGGATTGTGTTTCGCGAACGTTGGGGTGACGGGTGACGCAGGGCAACGAGGAACGGCCGGTACAGGAAGACCGTCACCACTGGGGGATGCTGGCGCTGGCCTGGCTCCTCTATTTCGCCTTCGCGATCACCTCGGCGTCGCTCTTCCCGCTGGTGACCCCGGTGCGCGAGGAGCTCGATCTGAGTTACTCGCAGATGGGGGTGATTCTCGGCGCCTGGCAACTGGTCTACATCGGCGCCGCAATCCCGGTCGGGACAATGATCGACCGCATCGGAACCAAACGCTCGCTCCTGTTCGGCGCGCTGATCATCGCACTCTCCGGGTTCTCCCGGAGCATCGCCCCGAACTTCCCGGTCATGCTCGCCGCCGTGGCGCTCTTCGGCCTGGGCGGCCCGATCATCTCGATCGGGCTGCCGAAGCTCGTCGCCGAGTGGTTCACCGGGAAGAAGCGCGGGCTCGCCTCGGGGATCTATGTCACCGGAACCCACGCCGGCAATGTCGTCGTCCTGGCGGCCACCAACAGCCTGCTCATGCCGCTTACCGGATCCTGGCGGCTGACGCTGCAAATCTACGCCGCGGCGGTGCTCATTATCGCCCTGCTCTGGTTCCTGCTCGGGAAGGAGTCCGAGGACTTCAAGGCGCAGCAGAAGGCGCGCCGGGACGGGACTGACGTTGAAAAGAGCGCCAGTATTCGGGACATCATCGGCGTCGGAGCGATCTGGCCCGTGATCATCATCGGGTTCTCCGGATTCCTGGCCAGCCACGGATTCCGGAGCTGGTTGCCGCAGATCTTCGAGGCGAAGGGGATGTCCGCGTCGACCGCCGGATTCCTGGCCGCGGTCCCGGCGATTACCGGGATGATCGGCAGCATCGTGATCGTCAGGATCGCGTCGGAAGGCTACCGCAAGCAGATGACGATCGGGTTGTTGTTGAGCGTGGGCCTGACGATCGGGCTTATTGGCGTGCTGAGCGGCCCGTGGCTGGTCGCCACGGTGATGATCCAGGGCTTCTGCGCGGCGGCGCTGATGCCGCTGATGATGAACACGCTCATGGAGATGCCGGAAGTCGGCGCGCGCTATCTCGGGGCCGCAGCGGGACTCTACTTTTCAATCGGGGAGATTGGCGGTTTTGCCGGCCCAACGCTAGTTGGATTCCTGGCCGACTGGACCGGATCATTCCTGGCCGGCATTTTCGCACTGAGCGCAATCATGTGGCTAATGGTCATCCCGGCGTTCTCGTTGAAAGATCACGGGAGGCCCACGGCGCCCGGGTAGTACGGTCTATACGATCTCTCTGGTCGATAGGGGAATTCCCCCCCTCTCCCAATCGTTGGGAGAGGGGCCGGGGGTGAGGGCAGTTTCTACCGCTCGCGTGAGCGCGGATCGAGCGCGTCGCGCAGCGCGTCGCCGATGAGATTCAGCGCCAGCACCGTCACAAACAGCAAGACGCCCGGTACGGTGATCATCCACCAGGCCTGAGAGATCCGGCCCTGACCATCACGGAGCATCGCGCCCCATGACGGGGTTTCCGGCGGGACTCCGGCCCCGAGGAAGGAGAGCGACGCCTCGGCGATAATCGCCAGCGCCACGATGAACGTGCACTGCACGATAAGCGGCGAAAGGGTGTTCGGAAAGATATGCCGGAGCATAATCCCGATATCCTTCACCCCGATCGACTGGGCCGCCTCGACATAGAGCTGCTGCTTGACCGAAAGCGTCGAACCACGCACCAGACGGGCGATAATCGGCGTGTAGACGAGTCCCAGCGTAAAGATCACATTCCCGGCGCTCGGCCCCAGACTCGCCATAACCGCGATCGCCAGCAGGATCGGCGGGAACGCCATAATCCCGTCCATAACGCGCATGACCGGCGTGTCGACACGCTGGTAGTATCCGGCCAGCAGACCGATGATCGCTCCCATGATGCCCGAAAACAGCATGACGGACAGGCCGATCGTCAGTGAGATACGGGCTCCGAAGACACCGCGAAGCAAGACGTCGCGCCCGAACTCATCGGTGCCCAGCAAGAAGTCGCGAGACGGATCCTGCAATCGGTCGACCGGGTTGAGCCGGAACGGATAGTTATCTGAAAACTGCGGCCAGATCACCGCCGCCAGCAACAAGAGCACAATGAAGATCATCCCGCTAACGGCGACCGGATTCTCGAGCATCTGGCGAACCCAGTACCAGCGTGACTGTGGACTGATCCGCTTCAGTAGACCTTTGGGACGTTTTTGGGCGTCGCGCAGGCTGTCCGCGGCCCCTGCATCGCGTCGGTTTCTAGTCTCCATAGCGAATCCTCGGATCGATGTACACGTACAGGATATCTACCGCCAGGTTCGCCAGCACGTAACTGGCGGCGATGATCATCACCGCACCCTGAATCACCGGGAAGTCTCGACGCGCGATACTGCTGACGACGAGCCGGCCCATGCCCGGCAGCGCGAACACCGTCTCGGTCACAACAGCGCCGCCAAGCAGCGTGCCGACCGAATAGCCGATCACCGTTACCACCGGTATCAGCGCATTTCTCAGCGCGTGGCGGGTGATAACCGTCTTGAACCCGACACCCTTGGCGAATGCGGTCCTCACGTAGTCTTCTTTGAGCACATCAAGCATCGACGACCGCACCAGACGGGCGAGGAGAGCGGCCGATGAGAAGCCGAGCGAGAATGCCGGCATAACCATCCGGCGGAAATGATCGACTGGGTCCTCGGTTATCGCGGTATATTGTCCGGTCGGTAACCAGCCCAGCATGACCGCGAAGAACATGATCAGAAAGATCCCGAGCACGAAGTTCGGAATCGCGACGCCGCTAATGGCGAACATCATGACGATACGGTCCAGAAGCGAGTTCTGCTTGATGGCGGAGATAATCCCGGCCGGGACGCCGATCAGAATCGAGATAGTCAGCGAGTACAACATGAGCAGGATGGTCGGTTGCGCCCGTCCGAGCAATGCTTCAGTCACCGGCATGTTCAGGTAGTGGGAGCGGCCAAGATCGCCCTGAAGCACGTCAGTGAACCAGTCGAAAAACTGGATATAGAACGGCCGATCAAAACCCATCTGGGTGCGCAGCGCGGCAACTTCCTCGGACGTCGCGTCGGGGCCGAGGATGACTGACGCCGGGTCTCCCGGTGTCACGTGCACAAGCGTGAATGTGACGATCCCGACAATGAGCATGACGGGAATCAGAAGCAGGAGGCGGCGGATGATGTACTGTGTCACCTCTGTTGATTCTCCCTGAACGCTTCAGCAGGCGCCGTTTCGGCGCAGCCCCGGCAAATTGCCGTCCCCGAGTTCGTATAAGCAAGGCGCAAGCAGGTTCTTGAGTCTTGATCGTTGCTCATCACACAAACAGGCAAGCCAGTGAAACGTTCTGGCTCAGTTTGTCGACGAAGTGATCAAGACGGAAGGCATCCTAGCACAGGACTGGATATGATCGCAATCGCAGACAGCGCTCTCGGGCGGCGAATGGCTGCAATCAGTCATTCGCCGCGCCGGTTGCGATCAATCCGAACCGCTCCGATCCCGGTCAGATTCCCGGGACCAGAGCAGTCATATCGATCAACCGCAGCGAATCTGGTTACGCTTACTCATCCAGCCAGATGTTCCAGAACGCCGGCTGGAGCTGCGTTGGCGTGGTGAAGTTCTGAACGGATGGCAGCCGGGCGCTGAGCTCGAGTGAGTCGCCGAGTTTGACCTGCGGCGCTTCTTCGTAGAAGAGCTCCTGGATCTGCTCCAGCGCGTCGTACCGATCATCGAAATCGGTCTCACGCTCGAGACGGTTGGTCAATTCGACTTTCTCCGGTGAATCCCACCAGCCTGGCCAGGTCGTTCCCTGAAGCATAGGCAGTTGGATCGGGTCCACCCGGAACGAGAAGCTGGTCGTAAAGACGTCCCAGTCTTCCTCGTTGGTCCGGCGCTCGGTCAGGGTCGCCCAGTCATAGACCTGAAGATCAACCTCGAACCCGGCGTCGGTGAGCTGCTGCTCGAGCACGGCCGCCTGGTTGTACTGGTGCTGATACTCCTGGGTCGTCATAATCCGGATCGGGGTTCCATCATAGCCGGCGTCTTCGAGCATCTCACTGGCCAGATCAGTGTCGCCGATGTTGTAAAGGTCCGCGCCAACCTGTGAGTTCCAGACGGTATCGGTCGTCATGATGCCCGGATCGAGGTTGTAGAAGCCCTCGCCATACCCGGCCTGCATAACCGGTTCACAGGCGATAGCCGCCTGAGCAGCCTTGCGCAGCGCCTGATCGGCGAACAGGCCGTCAGCGGTATTCATGACCATCACCGCC
>SKTL01000069.1 GCA_007122555.1 Thermomicrobiaceae bacterium
GGAGCAGTGGCAGCTCGTCGGGCTCATAACCCGAAGGTCGCAGGTTCGAATCCTGCCCCCGCTACCAGGACAGACAACCCCCTCCAGTATCCCTGGAGGGGGTTGTTGTGGTTAAGGCTCCGCGCTCCGGGGCTGGATCTCAAGATCGACGATGATCTCGGTCGATGGTTCCTCCTCGCCGGGTGCGGCGAGCGTCAACCTGGGCGCCTGATCCTTTTCTGGTTGGTACATGGCGAAGAGAAGCCGATAGTTCCCCGGCTTTAGATCCTCCGGAATCCGAAGTGTTGCAGGGATAGTGAGCGCTCTGCCGGGTTCCGGATAATGGCCGCCAAATCTCGCGTCAAACGGCCACCGATCAAACTGCGCGACAACACCGTGACTATCCAGCAGTTGCAGCGTCACAATGATCGGCAGATCAGGGACGGACGGGAACACGGCGCTCATTGTCACCTGGATCCAGTCTCCCGGACTGTGGGACTCCGCGAGCGCATTCAGACTGTGGACATTCACGTCTACGCCATCGACTTCCCGAGGTTCTTCAAGCACGACAACCTGCGTAGATTCAATCTCCGCCTCCACCCCTTCGAGTTCAAGCTCTACCCGGTACTCGCCTGCCTCGGCAGGTGAGATGACCGGTACGGGAATGACCGTTGCTTCCTGTCTGAAGTAGAGCACTTGCCCGAGCTTTCGGATGGACGAGGAGACTTCCTGACCATCTGGATCAAACCATGCGCCGCGGATCGCGACATCCCGCGACGAGGTCGACCTGACGAGCATCCCACCCGGGCGGGGATTCCACACAATCGCGGAGAGCATAACCTCTTCGCCCGCGACGGTCTGATCCGGCGCTGCGAGGGCAAACCCGGGTGGTTCGGGGTCTTCATCCGCGAGGATGAACACGCTGGTATCGCCGAAGGTGTCAACATAGGTTAACGAATCGACCTGATGGGCTACCTCAAGCGCCGTCTGTGAATCGTATCCATCCACGTTGTGACGAACCAGGACATAGCGAATGTCCAGATCCTGGAGAATCGGCGCATTCGTCTCCGTTACATACGACCCATCTGCGAAGTCGTGGATTCCCTCGAGGATCTGGAAGTGCCCTGGAGGGCTGAACGTGGAGAAGAGCGCAATGACAGGATTCCAGTGATACGTCGAATAGTACATCGGGCTGATGGCTCGAAGAACGTCGGTGAACAGGCCATCGGCCGGAAACTCGATGACCGGCCCTTCGGGCTGTTCGACCAGCCATTCATAAGCAGCCAGGCGTTCTGGCGACCGGTCAACCTCGACGGCATCTACGTCAGTCCGGAACTCAACCAGAATAATCAGACACGCCAGGGCAACTGCCCCCGCAGAAAGATAGGATCGAGGTATTCCAGCGACCTGCTGCGGGAATCGGGAAAGCACCGCAGCAACGCCCAGACCGGCGAGAATGTGGATGCCAAGGAGTGTCAGCATGCCGAATCGGGCGACATCGCGCATGGAGGACCCGCCGGGAAGGTATTCGTACATGAGCCGGTACGGCATAGGAATCTCGAGCGACCGCAACCGCAGTTCAGGACCTATGGCCATGATACCGCCGATGATCGCGAGCGCCCCTCCGCCGGCAATCCATGGCCGGTACGTCTTCGGCGCGAGCAGAATGCACGCGCCGGCGGCGATCAGCCCGATCAGTCCCGGGAAGAGCGGATTCGGATACGCGGTCGGCAATATGTCCGCCCAGGCATGATTGAGGGGGTGTACCGCCAGAAAATCCCTGGGTCCTGCTGAGCTCGCTCGAAGCTCGTCGAGCGTACGTTCGAATCCATAGAGCCGATTAACTTCTAACCGTCCCAGGATGACGGGTAAGAAGGAAACCAGCGGCGCCGCCACGGCCGCGCTCGTCGCGAGTAGAAACCGACGATTTCGCTGCAAGTGGAAGCGCCAAGTCGCGGCGGCGATGAAGACAGCGAGTGTGATGAGCGAGAACGCGGCAAGCGTGTCCGAGGCGTGGAACTGGATCATCAAGAGGATGCCTGCGCCGGCGGCGTCACGAAGCCGCTGCGTTCGTGCGAAGCGAACCAGAAGCCAGAGCGCCAGCATCAGCCAGCCGTAGCTCAGCAGGTTGAGATGACTCATGTGGCCGAAGCGATACGGGGCGAAGGCGGCCAGCGTTCCGGCGACGATTCCAGCGCCGCGTGACCCGGTCAGCTCCCGGATGAGCAGCGCCATTCCGGCGCCGGTGGTGACGAATGAGGCGAGGAGCAGCAGGTTATAGGCCAGAATATCGTTTCCGCTGATGGCGTAGATCGGCCAGTGGAGGAGTGCGGTACTGATATGCGGCTCCGAAAAGAGGAGCGACATTTCGAACGGGTACGCCGCGTTGGCGTCCCAGAGGTCGAGGGGACTATGGACGATTTGATGCTGAACCGCTTGAAGAATCCAGGTCTGAAACAGTGGATCGCCAAGGTCCTGGACACTGCTGCCAATGTGCCGCGTCAGCGGCCAGGTCATGATGATCGAAAGTATCAGGAACAGGGCGAACACCGCGAGAATCTGTGTTGCAGAATGTCGCAGAATACGAGCGACGTTCACTCAAGACTTCCTTTTTGCCCAGTGAGGTTCTCCCCGCGAAGATCGTATCACAGCTCCGGCGAACGATCATGCTTACGCGGCGTGTCAGAGGTGCGAGGATCCCGGCCTGGCGGCGAGCGAAACCCGCCGACCTGGGATCCCGTGGACAGGAGTTGCCGCCAGTCTCCATTCAATAGCTCTGGCTTAGTCGTCGCCAGGCATAGCTTCCTGCCGACCAGCGGTCTCGACCTGCCTCAGCGCCTGCTCGACCGCATCGACGTTTCGCACGGCGCCGGTATCGGCCGAGGTCGCCATTGCCGCGTAGGCTCGCAACGCAGCGGTTACCTTACGCGGCCGGCCTTTCTTCGGTTTGAAGCCGCCGGATTCTTCGAGTTTGCGTCGGCGAACGGCAAGCTCCAGCTCATCGACTTCCAGGGCAATTGTGCGAGCAGGAATATCGATCGAGATGGCATCTCCGTCCTGCACGAGCGCGATCGCGCCGCCGGAAGCCGCCTCCGGAGAAACATGCCCGATCGAGAGTCCGGAACTCCCGCCGGAGAATCGGCCGTCAGTTACCAGGGCGCAGACTTTGTCCAGTCCTCGACCCTTGAGATACGAGGTTGGATACAGCATTTCCTGCATGCCCGGTCCGCCTCTTGGACCCTCATAGCGAACGACTAGCACGTCGCCGGGCTTGACCCGGTCGTTCAGGATCGCATCGACCGCCTCCTCCTGTGACTCGACAACGACGGCCGGGCCGCTGAAGGTGAGAATCGATTCGTCGACCCCGGCGGTCTTGACTACCCCGCCACGCTCGGCCAGGTTTCCGTACAGGATCGCTAACCCGCCGTCAGCGGTATAGGCATGCTCGATATCGCGGACGCAGCCGTCTATCGGATCGGTATCGAGGGAATCCCAGCGTTCGGACTGAGAGAAGGCGCTGGCGGAGCGTTTGCATCCCGGGGCCGCGTGGAAGAGTTCGATTGCCTCGGGAGACGGATCCGACGCGCGAATGTCCCAGGTATCCAGCCACTCGGCCATCGTTCTGGCGTGAATGGTGGAGACGTTCTCGTTGAGGAGTCCTCCACGCCGGAGTTCACCCATGATCGCCGGAATCCCGCCGGCCCGGTGAACATCCTCCATAAGGTACGCTCCGCTCGGTGCGACCTTGCAAATGCAGGGAACGCGTCGAGAGAGTTCGTCGATGTCGCTCAGCTTGAAATCAATCTCGCCTTCCTGCGCCGCCGCGAGCAGATGAAGGACAGTGTTGGTGGAGCCTCCCATGGCGATATCCAGTGTCATCGCGTTTTCGAACGCGGCCCGATTCGCCACCGAACGAGGAAGCACTGATTCATCATCTTCCCTGTAGTAGCGGCTGGCGATTTCGACGACCGTGCGTCCAGCTGCTTCGTAGAGCTGTTTGCGGGCGGTGTGCGTCGCCAGTGTGGATCCATTCCCGGGCAGAGCGAGCCCCACCGCTTCGGCGAGACAGTTCATTGAGTTTGCGGTGAACATGCCGGAGCAGGAGCCGCAGGTTGGGCATGCGGCTTCTTCGATCAGCGCCATATCCTCATCGCTGACCTGTGGGGCAACGGCTTCCGACATCGCGGTAATCAGATTCAAGCCCTTCCGAACCGTTCCGTCGACCAGCGTGGCGCTCCCGCCTTCCATCGGGCCGCCGGAGACGAAGACCGTCGGGATGTTGAGTCGCAGCGCCGCGTTGAGCATGCCCGGGGTGATCTTGTCGCAGTTCGAGATGCAGACCATCGCGTCGGCGCAGTGCGCATTGACCATGTACTCGACGCTATCGGCGATGAGATCTCGCGATGGCAATGAATAGAGCATGCCGTCGTGCCCCATAGCGATACCGTCGTCGACCGCGATCGTGTTGAATTCGCGGGGAATGCCGCCAGCGGCGATGACGCTCTCGGAAACCACTTCCCCGACCGGCTTGAGGTGGGTGTGACCCGGGACGAACTGGGTATAGGAGTTGGCGATTGCGATGATCGGTTTGGAGCCGATGTCGTCTTTCGGGACGCCGGAGGCGCGCATCAGCGATCGAGCGCCGGCCATGTTTCGTCCATGGGTTACTGTCCGAGATCGTAGCGGTGGCATTTGTCAGCTTCTCCTTGTTGTTGCATCGCGCGGTTCGGTTCACGCTCGTTCTCTCCAGTGATCCCGCAGTTTAGCAGACGGGGCTGCGCGTAGGCGCCGCCGAAGACTAGTGACCAGTTATCAGGCTGCGCGGTAAACTGTTGCTTCTGTGGGATCTGGGGCAGAGCATACGCCGGCGCCCTGAGATGAAAGATGGAGACACAATGGGCACGACCTCGACGCCGGACAGGCAATCGCCTGCGCCGCATATTGCCGACAGCCATGATCTGATCCGCGTACAGGGCGCGCGCGAAAACAATCTCAAGAACGTCAGCATAGCAATCCCAAAGCGCCGGCTGACGGTGTTCACCGGCGTCTCCGGATCGGGCAAGAGCTCGCTTGTGTTTGCGACGATCGCCGCGGAATCGCAGCGGCTGATCAACGAGACCTACAGCGCGTTCCTCCAAGGGTTTATGCCGACTCTGGCCAGGCCGGAGGTCGACGTTCTTGACGGGCTGACGACCGCGATCATCGTCGACCAGGAACGTCTCGGCGCCAACCCGCGCTCGACTGTGGGCACCGTCACCGACGTCAACGCGATGTTGCGCATCCTCTTCAGCCGGCTCGGGGAACCGCATATCGGTCCACCGAATGCGTTCTCCTTCAACACCGCGTCGATCCAGGCGTCCGGGATGATCAGGAAAGGCGATGGGAAGGCGGAGAAGGCGACCTTTTCCCGAACTGGCGGCATGTGCCCCCGCTGCGAGGGACGAGGCTTGATCACGGACTTCGTCCTGTCCGCGCTCTACGATGACAGCAAATCGCTCAACGAGGGCGCGATCACTATCCCCGGCTATAGCATGGATGGATGGTACGGGCGCATCTTTCGGGGCTGCGGCTTTTTCGACCCGGACAAACCGATCCGCGAATTCAGCGAGCGCGAGCTCCACGACCTTCTCTACAAAGAGCCAACGAAGATCAAGATCGAGGGGACCAATTTGACCTATACCGGGCTGATCCCAACGATTCAGAAGTCGTACCTCTCCAAGGATCGGGAAGCGATGCAACCGCATATCCGCGCGTTCGTGGATCGGGCCGTCACCTTCGCCACCTGTCCAGATTGCGACGGAACCCGGCTCAGCGAGGCCGCCCGGTCGTCGAAGATCAGCGGAGTGAGCATTGCCGACGCTTGTGCGATGCAGATTACCGACATGGCCGAATGGGTCAGCGGACTGGAGGAGCCATCGGTGGCGCCACTGCTGACGGCGCTACGGCATACCCTCGACTCGTTCGTAGAGATCGGGCTGGGCTACCTTTCGCTCGACAGATCTCCTGGCACGCTGTCAGGCGGAGAATCGCAGCGAACCAAGATGATCCGCCATCTCGGTTCCTCGCTGACCGACGTTACCTATGTTTTTGACGAGCCCACAACAGGCCTGCATCCTCATGACATCCAGCAAATGAACGCCCTGCTGCTTCGGCTTCGGGACAAGGGCAACACCGTGCTCCTTGTCGAGCACGAGCCGGAGACGATTGCGATCGCTGACCATGTCGTCGATCTCGGTCCGGGAGCCGGCGCCGCGGGCGGGACCGTCTGCTTCGAGGGTTCCTTTGAGGACCTGCGCGCCAGCGAAACAATCACCGGTCGCCATCTGGACGACCGGTCCGCGCTCAAGGAGACGGTGCGGACCCGGACCGGAAAGCTGGAGATTCGAGGCGCAACAGCGAACAATCTGACGGGTGTTGACGTCGATATCCCGCTCGGTGTGCTTACGGTGGTCACGGGTGTAGCCGGATCGGGGAAGAGCTCGCTGATCGACGGCTCAGTTTCCGGTCGGGATGGCGTGGTCTCGATTGATCAGAGCGGGATTCGCGGATCGCGGCGGAGCAATCCGGCGACGTACACGGGACTGCTGGACCCCATTCGCAAGGCGTTCGCGAAGGCTAACGGCGTGAAGCCGGGATTGTTCAGCGCTAACTCGGACGGCGCGTGCCCCAACTGCAACGGAGCGGGGTTTATCTACACCGATCTGGGTCTGATGGCAGGAGTCGAGAACATTTGCGAGGAATGCGAAGGGAAGCGGTTCCAGCCTGAGGTGCTCGACTACACGTTTGGGGGTATGGACATCAGCGACGTGCTCGCGATGCCGGTCGAGAAAGCGCTTCAGTTCTTCAACGAGGGTGAGTCGAAAACGCCGGCGGCGACGAAGATCCTGGAACGGCTCGCTGACGTCGGGTTAGGTTATCTCTCGCTGGGCCAGCCGCTCACGACACTTTCCGGCGGCGAACGGCAGCGTCTCAAACTGGCCACGAATATGGGTGACGAGGGCGGAATCTACGTCCTCGACGAGCCGACGTCCGGCTTGCATCTTGCCGATGTTGAACAACTGCTCGGGCTGCTCGATCGACTGGTCGACTCGGGGAAAACGGTCATCGTCATCGAGCACCATCAGGCGGTCATGGCGCACGCGGATTGGATCATCGATCTCGGCCCCGGCGCCGGGAATGACGGCGGCCGGATCGTCTTCGAAGGCGCTCCCGCAGACCTCGTCGCCGAGCGATCAACGCTGACCGGCAAGCATCTCGCTTCCTACGTGGGCGCCTGATCGTCGCCGTGCCAAATCCTGGAGCGAGACCGTTTAACGGTCACAGAGCCACCACCCCATTACCCTGGACTGGCCAAGCTGGTGTTGCGGGGCATGCAGAGAACGGACCAGTCTGCGTTTCGGCCGGCTTCTCCCTCGTGCGGTGGTCCTGTCACTCGATCCTGACCGGCGCCATGAACTGTGTCGCGTCGGAGCCATCCGGGAGCCTCAGTTCGTACCGTGGAGCGCCTTCGCTCAGATAATCGTAGAGCGCGACCAGCAATTGGTAGTCGCCTGCCGGGAGTTCGGCTGGAATCTCCAGCGCGAACGGGGTTACGAATGGCGTGCGGGCCGGCA
>SKTL01000315.1 GCA_007122555.1 Thermomicrobiaceae bacterium
ATGGCGCTGCCGGTTGAAGGCCTTGGTCTGGATTTCGTCCGGAATGACGAAAACCGCGCCGCGCTGAAGCAGAAGGGCTTCCCGGGCGATAAGGTGCTGGGCGCAGGCGTCGTCAATGGCCGGAACGTCTGGCGTTCAAACCTGAACGACAAGCTGACACTGCTGGAAGAGATCGCCGGAGTGGTCGATAAGGACCGCATCTGGGTCCAGCCGTCGTCGTCGCTGCTGCATCTGCCGCACGATGTGCAGCTCGAAGAAAAGCTGGACGACGATGTCAAGAACATCCTCGCCTTCGCTCAGGAGCGCCTCGAAGAGATTCGCGTTCTGACCAAAGGTCTCAACGAAGGTCGAGGCGCCGTCAAGGCGGAGCTCGACGCCAACGCGAAGATCTTCGAGCAGGCGATGAAATCGACCCAGATTTACGACGCCAAGACGCAGGAGCGCGTCGCGTCGGTGTCCGAGTCCGACTTCAGTCGCAAGTCACCGTTCCGGGAGCGAATTGCCAAGCAGAAGGCTGAACTCAATCTGCCGGATTACCCCACCACGACCATCGGTTCCTTCCCGCAGACCAAGGAAGTCCGGTCCATGCGCGCCAAGTGGAAGAAGGGCAGCGTCTCAGACCAGGAATACTGGGACTTCATGCGGGAGCGCACGAAGGAAGTCATCAAGCAGCAGGAAGAGATCGGCCTCGATGTTCTGGCGCACGGCGAGTTCGAGCGCACGGACATGGTCGAGTTCTTCGCTGAGAAGCTGGACGGCATGGCCGTCACCGAGCACGCCTGGGTTCAGTCCTACGGCAGCCGCTGCGTGCGCCCGCCGATTGTCTTTGGCGACGTCCGCCGGCCGGAGCCGATGACCGTCGACATGATCGCGTTTGCCCAGCAGCAGACCGACAAGCCGATGAAGGGCATGCTCACCGGTCCCGTCACGATTCTGAACTGGTCCTTCGAGCGGGAAGACATCCCGCCGTACCAGACCGCCAACCAGATCGCGCTGGCGCTGCTGGATGAAGTCGTAGACCTGCAGAACGCCGGTATCCGCGTGATCCAGGTGGACGAGCCGGCCCTGCGCGAAGGGCTGCCGCTCCGCGAGCGCAAGCGCGCGGAGTACCTCGACTGGTCCGTGCGGTCCTTCCGCCTGTCCACGTCAACGGGCGTCGAGGACGAGACCCAGATTCATACGCATATGTGCTATGCCGAGTTCAACGAGATTATCGAGGCGATCGAAGCTCTCGACGCCGACGTGATCTCGGTCGAGAACAGCCGCAGCCACGCCGAGCTGCTGCAGGCGTTCACCGACCACAAGTACGAGCGGCACATCGGCCCCGGCGTCTACGACGTCCACTCCGCCCAGGTCCCGGACACCGAGGACATGGTGGAGATGCTGCGGCGCACCAGCAACGTGCTGCCTGAGGAGCAAATCTGGGTCAACCCGGACTGCGGACTCAAGACGCGCGGCAACGAGGAAGTCTGGCCGTCGCTGAAGAACATGGTCGACGCTGCGAAGGAAATTCGCGCTCGCCAGCCAGTCGGCGCGGACTAACGAACCCGGGAAGCAAAACTGGCCCTCACCCCCAACCCCTCTCCCGAGATCGGGAGAGGGGAGCGCGAATTCCCCTTCTCCCAGAATTGGGAGAAGGGACAGGGGATGAGGGCATTCTTCGGGAGGGCATCGTGCACCCTCCCGTTTTTCATGCTCATAAGAAATGCGTTATGCTCAGAGGCGCAACATTGGGACGCGCAGGCAGGGCAGGAGATCCGGTATGAACAGATATGCATCAAAACGCGTCGCATCGCTCGGCACGACCGTCTTCGGGGAGATCAGCCAGCTGGCGAACGAGCTCGGCGCCATCAACCTGGGGCAGGGATTTCCAGGCTTCGCCGGGCCAGATATCGTCAAGAGCGCGGCGAAACAGGCGATCGACGCGAACCAGAATCAGTACGCGCCACCGTACGGCATCCCCCGCCTGCAACAGGCAATCGCCGACACGTACCAGCGAGCGTATGGGCTGAGCGCAGACCCCGGGTCCGAAGTAACGGTCACCACGGGCGCCACCGAAGCGCTCCTGGCGACGATGCTCGGAATCCTGAATCCAGGCGATGAGGTTGTCGTCTTTGAGCCGTTCTACGACGCCTATCCGGCTCAGGCTTCCTTTGCCGGCGGTTCGACGCGTCCGGTGCGGCTTCAGACGCCGGACTGGTCATTTGATCCAGACGAGCTGGCGCGGGCGTTCAACGAACGCACGCGGGCGATCCTCATCACCAATCCGCACAACCCGACCGGAAAGGTCTTCACCGAGGAAGAGCTCGATCTGATCGCCGATCTCTGTCAGGCGCACGATGCGATCGCGATCACCGATGAAGTGTACGACCGCATTATCTTCGACGACGCGGTGCATGTACCCATCGCAACCCGCCCGGGTATGCGAGATCGTTCGATTACGATCAACAGCACCGGTAAGACATTCAGCATGACCGGCTGGAAAATCGGTTACGCCATCGCGTCGCCGGAGCTGACCGAGGCGATTCGCGGCGCTCACCAGTTCATCACCTTCGCCACGGCGACCCCGTTCCAGGAGGCAATGGCGACCGCACTGGAAGATGCGCTGGAGTCCAGTTACTACGCTGATCTGAAATCGCGTTACACCGCGCTTCGGAACACCATGAAGGCCGGACTGGAAAACGCCGGACTGCCGGTGCTTCCGGCATCAGGCAGCTTCTTCCTGCTGGCCGATGCGGCTGGACGCGGGTTCGAGGACGATGTGACGTTCTGCATGCACCTCTTGAGAGAAGTCGGCGTGGCCGCCATCCCGCCGTCTGCGTTCTATCAGGATCCGTCAACGGCTCCGATCCTGGCCCGGTTCTGCTTCGCCAAGGAATCGGACATGCTCGAAGCGGCGGCGCAGCGCCTGGCGAACCTGTCTCAAGCTCCGGCAGGTTCCTGATTCCAGACACGTTTCGCTCGCGCAGAGAAACGGCCGGCCCGATTGGCCGGCCGCCTTCATGCTGTCCCGTTTGCGGCGCGGCTACTTCACGTCGTAGGTGATGTAGACGCTCACTGATATCACCTGCTCGCCCGGTTCAATCCGCGCCATGGCATCCTCGGCCGGCATATCCGCTTCCATCGCGAACTCCTCCATGCGCATCGGCGGGCCCGACGGAGAGCTCTCCTCGATCGTCAGCGGCACGCCGATCAACAGATCGGTCAATTCGGCGAGATGCTCCGCCTTGTGACGAGCTTCAGCCACCGCGAGCTCGCGCGCCTGGTCGATCGCGTCCTGTCGATCTTCGACCTCGAAGCTGATGCTTCCGACTCGGTTCGCCCCGGCCTCAAGCGCCGTGTTGATTACTTCACCGGCGGCATCGATGTCCGTGATCCGCACCTGAACGAGCTGCACGAGCATGTAGATCTGCTCGCCCGGTTCCGGATCAACTTCGTCCGTCACCGGGTCATCCGAGACGTCTGGTTCATCGCGCGGCTGCATCGGCTCAACACGTTCGTCCCGCACCCGGATATCGTAGGTTACGGTCCGGATGTCCGCGTCATCGATACCCATCTCCTGCAGAGCGTCAATGACGTCGTTCATGCGGGTATCGGCATCCTCGCGCAGGATATCCAGGTCGCTGCCCTCTATTTCGACACCCAGGGTGACTCGGGCGACGTCCGGGGTAACGCTCACCTGTCCCTCGCCCTGGACACTGATCCCGCGATCGGGAACGCGATCCTGCGCGTGGACCGTCTGCGACGGAGAATTACTCTGATCACCGGCAAGCAGGAACGCGCCAACCGCGCCGGTAAGCACCAGGGCGACCGCCGCAATTGCGGTCATGACTCGTTGGCCTCGGTCCATGAAGACTCTCCAGACTCCTACGGGCAATCTCGCCCGGATTCCAGAATGCGAATTCGCGCCGGAGTGACCCGGCCTTAACCTCTTGACGTCCAGCACCCCCGGATTGTTCCAGAATCGGGAAGCTATCTGCAGAACAGGCGGACGCTGGCTATCATTGCGCGCTGTCGCCCGGATTTCGGGCCGAGGCGCTCCACCAGCGAGGCAGCACGAACCCGAGCAGCAGAAGCGCCAGGGTGGCAGCCGCCAGAATGGCCGCCGCAATCTGCAATCGGCTGAGTCCGTCGTCCGCCGGATCAGACACCTGGCGCGTGGCGACATCCGCATCGTCCGGCGCCTCCTCGGCGGCCTCAAACGTCGAATCGTCGGTGTTAGGTTCGTCTGGCTCCAAAACAGGTTCGTCCGGTCGATCCGCTTCCGGGACAGGCGCCGATTCAGCGGCCTCGTCTTCAATGACGTCCTGGTCCATGTCAGGCTCAGAGACCGGAACATCGTCCCGATCATCGACACCCATCACGCCGGGAGCATCGGCCGGCTCGTCAGCTTCTTCAGCCATATCGACAGCTGGCTCATCTATCATCGTTGCCATTTCGTCCGTCGGATCCTGCTCCCCGGGGAGCAGGTCGATCGTAACGATCACCGCCAGCAACAGCGCTGCCGCCACACTGGCATACCGGAAGACCGGCTGATACCGGAGAATCCAGGGCTGCATTTGAGCCGGTTGCTCCGGCGCAGACTGGTCGAGATCTTGCGGCGAAAGGCGAAATGATCGGGGCAGATCCGGCTCCGGCAGTTCAGCCAGGAGACGAGAGACGGCTCGCAGGGATTCGAGCTCATCCCGACAGACATCGCACGCCGCCAGGTGACGCTCGATCTCAACACGTTCTGAGGCGGAGAGATACGCCCCGTCGGCATAGGCCGACAGATCATCGATCAGGATGTGCTGGTCGTGCTCATCACCCGACATCACCGCGCCTCAAACCTGTTGCATCGGCGTTCACTGAATTCACGCGCTCCATCGTCGACCCGCAACTCATGATCGGCGTTCATCTGATTGACGCCAGGCGCTGTCAAATAGTTCCCGCGCATGATCGTCAGCACGAAGGATTTCGCGCAACCGGCTCCGTCCGCGGCTGATGCGCGACTTCACGGAGCCGAGCGAAATCTCGGTAATGCCGGCAATCTCTTCGTAGCTGTACCCGTGGATGTCAAACAGCACCACGGCTGTCCGCTGGTCTGCGTTCAGTTGCCCCAGCGCCCGCTCCAGATAGGCCGAGAGCTGACTTCTGCTGGCGTAGGCGTCGGGATGCTCAGTGGCCGGCTCCACGCTCCAGGATGGTTCGGACTCAACCGGCTGAGCTTCGAGTGACGCGGCTGGCCGCCGGCGTTCGGCCCGGATCATGTCGTAGCAACGATTCGTAGCGATTCTCATCAACCATGACTTGAGTGAACCGCCATGGTGCTGGCTCAGGGCCGCATGCGCCTTGATAAAGGTGTCCTGGGTCGCATCCTCCGCCCGGCCGGGATCGCTGAGCACTCTGAGACAGACCCGATACACCATCGCCTGATAGCGATCCACGATGAGGTTGAACGATTCCAGATCGCCATTCTGCGCCCCGATGATGAGTTGTTGCTCGATCTCGTGATCAGTACCTGACATCGGACCGCACTACTGTCAATCGATCAGTGAGGTGTTTCCCATGACGCTATCATGCCATGAGCTCACTGAATGTGTTGAGCCCGATCAGCATGCACGAATCTGAACGAGGTATTGGGACTACTTGGTCCGTTTGGGCTATCTCCACAGGTCCAAACGTGTACTAGACTCATAGTATTGAGACCGGGGAGCGAGCGGTACCCTGCCCGGCAGCCGCAATGGAGATAGTCCATGCTGACGATAGCGGAATCAGGCGACAACATGAACACAGTTAACCAGGTGACGATCAGCGTCGCACTCGCCGATGATCACGTGCTTTTCCGGCAGGCGCTCAGGCATCTGCTCGATTCAGAACCAGACATCCACGTCATCGGAGAGGCCAGTGATGGTCGAGCTATTCAGACGCTAGTTGAGAAGGAGCAGCCCGATGTCATTCTGATGGACATCAATATGCCCGGGATCGACGGAGTCACCGCTACCCGGGAGCTCAAGTCGCAGATCCCGGACGTGCGCATCATCATCCTGACAATGTTCTCTGAAGATGGGCACGTGATCCGTGCAGTTCGCGCCGGGGCTGACGCCTATCTGCTCAAGAATAGCGAGTCGTCGAAAGTCGTTGACGCCATACGCGCGGTCTTCCGGGGAGAATCGGTCATCGAGCCCCAGCTGGCGTCCAAGCTCCTCTCGGAGTTCCGGCGCGTATCCGACGTCAGCGAAGAGGATGCTATGGGCGGGCTCTCCACGCGGGAGATGGATCTGCTCCAGCACGTCGCCGGCGGATTGAGCAACAAGGAAATCGCGCAGCGACTCAATCTGGCGGAAAGCACCGTAAAAAACAGGCTGTCGCTTCTCTTCGAGAAACTCGGAGTAAAGGATCGAACGCAGGCGGCCATCTATGCCCTCTCTCACGGCCTGATCCCAATGTCGAAGGACGAGCAGGCCTGATCGTCTTCTCATTCATCCACCCTGACTGACTGATCCACCTTCCGCAAGCGGCCGGCGACTGGGTCGTACGGTACGACCGTTCCCGGTTTCAGTCGCTGGAGTCATCTCGACGACTGCCCCCGAACCACACACCAGATTCAGGTTGACAAGCCGGGCTTGACCCGGTCAAATTCACGGTGCTGTCGCAGTTCAAAGCGGCGTTGTCTTCGTCTCACTGCATGCATGCCCGGAAGGTAACTCGTGAGCATCAACGAACGCGAGCAGGATCTCGTTGACCTCATACGTACTGAACAGCGAGACGAACTGCGCTCGCTGCTGACCACTGCCGCGCGCGAAGGTCGCCTGTCCGACATGCTGGCCGAGCTTTCCACGAGGGATGTTCACCACTTGGCGGACACCCTGGGTGACGATGATCTCGGGGAGCTCCTCGGCGAGATGGAGCCGTCCGATGCTGCTCAGTTGCTGACCAGGCTGGCGGTCCGCAACGCGGCCGACGTGCTGGAAGCGATGGATCCGGACGACGCAGCGGACGTTGTCGGCGAGTTCGACGACTACGATGCGAACCGTCTTCTGATCGAAATGGAGCCGGTCGAAGCGGCAGAGCTGCGCCAGTTGCTCTCCTACGAGCCGGATACCGCCGGCGGGCGGATGACTCCGGCGTTCATCGCTATCTCGCCGGATCTTCGCGCTGATCAGGCCGTCGTCGCGCTCAGACAGCTCTCGGAAGAAGCCGAAACGATCAACTACGTGTACGTCACTGACGATCAGGATCATCTGATTGGCGTGCTCTCCCTGCGCGGGCTGGTGCTCAGCCCGCCGGAAACGCCGGTGCGCAACGTCATGGTGACCGATCTGGTTACCGTCACCGTCGATGCGGACCAGGAAATCGCCGCTCAGACGCTGACCGACTACGACCTGCTGGCGCTGCCAGTCGTCGACGAACACGGACGGCTGCAGGGGATCATCACCTCGGATGACGTCTCGGACATTATCGAGCAGGAAACAACGGAGGATATGGAGCGACTCGGTGGTTCGGCGCCGCTGGAAGAACCGTA
>SKTL01000290.1 GCA_007122555.1 Thermomicrobiaceae bacterium
AGTTTCCCCGGTCACGGCTGGAACCCTGAGCCGGCGCGCCAGCGCCTGGACCTGGCTGATCCGATGCGCCGCGATGAGCACGCGATCGCCCTGGTGTCTGGTCATGATCCGCTCAACCGTTCGCAGTTTCGCCGCGAATCCCTGGTCTGGGTTGCTATGCTGCCGATCTGATCGCACCCGAATCTCGAAGCATTCAACGGGGCTGATCCACCCCTGACGTTCGAGATCGCGCCAGCGAGATTGCCATACAGGCGGTCCGACCAGCGCGTAGACCTCGCGCTCGCGTCCATCCTCGCGCACCAGGGTGGCGGTCAGGCCGAGGCGTCGACGAGATTGCAGCGCGGCGCTCTGACGGAAAACGTCGGCCGGGAGCGTATGGACCTCATCGTAAATGATCAGTCCCCACGGGAGATCCATCGCGTCATGGAGCCGCTCCGGAAGTCCATTTCGTGACGCCGTCAGAGCCTGATAGGTGACGATTGTGACCGGCTTCTCTTCACTCGAATCGGTAAATAGATCGATATCGTTCGCGCACAGGTTTGTCATGCCCTTGAAATGACCTGCCCATTGCTCGCCAATCGTCCGATTCGGCGTGACGACGAGTACGCAGGCATCCAGCGTCGCGGCGATGGCGACGCCAACAACGGTCTTTCCGGCTCCGCAGGGTAGCAACACCACACCGCCACCCTGTCCGTGTTCCACGAATCGATCGACGGCCTGCTGCTGATAATCCCGGAGCACCACATTTCGGTTCAGATGATATCCGCCCGTCCGTCGGGATACTGGTCGAACGTTGTCGACCACGGGGTATCCAGCCTCAGCGAGCCTTGCCTTGACCCGACCCCGTTCGTGATCGGCGAGAGGTATCTCCGCGGAGTCAACCGATACATCAAGAATCGATCCCACTTCGCGGAGCAGTAGTCGATCCGAAGCTTTGAGCGCGAGCGATCCCGGGGGCCCGTCGATCCAGAGCTGACCGTACCGACCGAAGAACTCGTTTACCCGAGCGAAGAGATCCGCAGGGAGTCGCATGGCGGAGTTCTCCGTCATCAGGTCGAGAAATGCTTGTGCATTTAGCCCGGACGCAGCCGCAGACCACATTGTCAGATCAGTTACCCGGTAGGAGTGGAGCGTTCCAGCTGCGCTTGTCAGCTCAGCAAAGCGTCGCAACACATCTTCGATCTCACCGGAAGGATCGTATTTGGTGTCAAGAATGATCGTTCCAGATCGCTGGAAGGCGATCGCGCGGTTGGCAGTCACAGGTCACATTCATCCAGATCATCAAACAGATATCCGTTAATCTGCAATCTTGCCACCGCTCGGCGCGCCCATGCGGAAAATTGGTACAATTGACGCTGGCAGAATTGGCGCTCCGGCCCATCGTTCAGGGATTTCTTTTCAGTGAGTATCGGTAACGTTCAGGCAATCAATATCGATACTGAGATGCGGCGATCGTATCTCGATTATGCGATGAGCGTTATCGTTCAACGCGCTCTCCCTGACGTCCGTGATGGGTTGAAGCCGGTCCAGCGCCGGATCCTCTATGCACAGCATGAAATGGGCGTTCGCCCGAACAGCCGGTATCGAAAGAGCGCCGGTATCGTCGGAGAGGTTCTGAAGTCATACCATCCGCACAGTGACGCCGCGGTTTATGATGCGCTGGTGCGCATGGCGCAGCCATTTGTCATGCGCTATCCACTGGTCGATGGTCAGGGGAACTTCGGTTCGGTCGATGGCGACGGCGCCGCAGCTATGCGCTACACCGAATCCAGAATGGCCGCCATCGCCTCCGAACTGCTGCAAGACATCGATAAGCAGACCGTCGACTTCATTCCCAACTACGATGACAGCGAACATGAGCCGACGGTCCTGCCGGCCAAGATTCCCAACCTTCTCCTGAACGGGGCGTCCGGTATCGCCGTCGGGATGGCGACCAATATCCCCCCGCACAACCTGATCGAGGTGTGCACCGGGTTGATCGAACTGATCGACAATCCTGAGATCAGCATCGACGAGCTCTGCAACTATGTCAAAGGGCCCGACTACCCGACCGGAGGCATCATCCTGGGGCGCGAGGGCATTCGCGCAGCCTACGCCACTGGACGAGGGCGCATCGTCACGCGAGCGCGGACCGAGATCGAAGAGATGGAACGCAGCGGGCGATTCCGAATCCTGGTCACCGAGCTCCCCTATCAGGTCAACAAGGCCGCCCTGCTCGAGCGCATTGCCGAGTATGTGAAGGCTGGCCGGCTCGACGGAATTCACGATTTGCGGGACGAAACCGACCGTCGCGGCATGCGCGTGGTCATCGAGCTCAAGCGTGACGCCCAACCGCAACGGGTCCTGAACGCACTGTTCAAGCACACACCGCTGCAGCAGTCATTCGGCGTCAATATGGTTGCCCTGGTTGATGGCAAGCAGCCGCGCGTGCTTAACCTCAAGCGGATGCTGCAGCACTATCTCGATCACCGACGTGTGGTCATCCGGCGTCGGACTGAATTTGATTTGCGTCGGGCGCGCCGTCGGGCGCACATTCTCGATGGCCTCAAGATCGCGCTCGATCACGTTGACGAGATCATTCGCATCATCCGCCAGTCTCAGAATGCTGAAGTCGCCCGTCAGAATCTGATGAGCGGGTACAGTTTCAGCGAGGCGCAGGCGAACGCTATTCTCGAAATGCAGCTTCGCCGGCTCGCCGCACTGGAGCGCCGAAAGCTCGAAAATGAGTATCGTGGCATTCTCAAGCAGGTCGCCCACCTCGAAGCGCTACTTTCCGACCCTGAAAAGATCGATCAGGTCATTAAGGATGAGCTGAACGAGCTTCGTGACAAGTATGGTGATGAGCGGCGCAGTGAAATCCAGGATATCTTCTCGGACATCAGCGACGAAGATCTGATCCCGCAGGTTGACGTTATCGTGACGATTACAAGCCGCGGTTATGTCAAACGGCTCTCAGACGTTACCTACCAGGCTCAGCGTCGCGGTGGCCGCGGGATTACCGGGATCGGATTGCGCGAGCAGGATCGCGTGGCCCATATCCTGTCGGCTAACACGCACGACCGCCTGCTCTTCTTCACCAACCGCGGTCGGGTGTTCCAGATCAAGGTGCATGAGCTGCCGGAGACTGGTCGAACGTCGCGTGGCATTCCCGCGATCAATCTCATTGGCATCGAGCAGGACGAAACAATCACAACACTGCTGCCGATCAAGGGCGATGAATCTGCGCAGTACCTCTTCATGTGCACGCGGAACGGTACGGTCAAGCGAACGAACCTCTCGCAGTTCGCCGCGGTTCGATCTACAGGTTTGCGAGCGATCCGGCTGGAGGGCGACGACGAACTGGCCTGGGTCAAAATGACGTCTGGCGAGGACGACCTGATCCTTGTCTCAAACGTTGGCAAGGCGATCAAGTTCCACGAAACTGACGTCCGCGCTATGGGGCGCACCGCGGCCGGAGTCCGCGGCATCCGGATGCCCAGGGATGGTCGGGTTATCGCGGCCGAGGTCGCTACACCGGACGCGGACTTGCTTGTCGTTTCTCAACACGGCTTCGGCAAACGAACACCGCTTAGAGAGTTCCGCAACCAGGGACGAGGCGGACAGGGCGTCACCGCCATCAAGCTGAGCGAGCGTAACGGCGAGGTTGCCTGCGCCAAGGTCGTCGACGATACCGACAACGTGATGATTACAAGCCATCTGGGCAAGGTCATCAGGGTTCCGGTAGAGCAGATATCCCAGCTCGGCCGCGCAGCGCAGGGTGTTCGCATTATGCGACCGTACCAGGGTGACCAGGTCGGCTCGCTCACGTTGATCCGAACCGGCGAGGACGAGGAGATAGCGAACGTTACCGAAGACGCCGCAACGGCTCCAGCAGCGTCCGACAACGGCGCGGAATCACTCGACGACGACAGTTCGGAACTGCCGGAAGACCAAAACTAGAATCCGGACGGGTTCTCAATCGCAGACACCTTCATGACGCTCCTTTAGCAACCCGATGGCGTGAACGTTGCGCATTTCCCGATGACGATAATCGATCATCGGGAGGGGTTTACGTGAGCACGCCAAACGAGAATACATCCAGCCAATATCCTCAACATCGCGTCTGGCTGGACTGGCGGACGATCTCCGCATCTGCAGCAGCGCTCGCTGTCGCGTTCGCGATCGTGTTCATCGCCTGGATGGTGCTCCGACCCCTGGCGATTCTCCTGATGTCGATCGTTCTCGCCGAAACACTGGAACCTGTTGCGTCCCGGCTGCAGCAGTACATGCGTCGTTCGCTGGCCGTCCTGTTCACCTATCTGGGCGTGGTTCTGGTGATGATTCTTCTGGCGCTGACAATCGTGCCGGCAATCCTGACCGAAATCGGTGATCTGGGCGACGAGATACCGGAGGCGCAGGAACGCGTGGTCGGCTGGATCGACGAGCAGGGCTGGCTCAGTGAAGACCAGATTACCAACTATCTCGAAGGACAGATGGAAGAAGGGGGACGGCTCGCCGGGCTCCCGCTGGCGATCGCCGGCGCGGCCGTCGAGCTCGCACTCGCAGTGTTTCTGTCCATCTACTGGCTAATTGGGAAACCGGGCGCCCGAGCTCTCTTCTTCTCGATGATGCCACCGTCGCGTCGAACGGAGGCCGAAGAGATCGCCTCCGAAGTCGGATCGACGATTGGCGGGTACATCCGCGGCGTCGTGATCTCCGGCGCGATTCTGGCGATTATCGCGTTCATTGGGCTAACCATCATCGGGGTCGACTTCGCGCTGCCGCTGGCAATGTTCATGTTCTTCGGTGAGCTCGTGCCAGTCCTCGGGCCGCTCATCGCGCTTATCCCTGCGCTGATTGTCGCCGCGTTCGACAGTATGACCACTGTTCTTCTGGTCCTGGGACTCTACGTCGTCCTGCAGCTGCTAGAAAGTAGTGTTGTCTATCCCCAGGTCATGAAACGGCAGGCGAGCATCCCGCCCATCGTGGTGATTTTCGCGCTTCCGGCCGGGGGCTCGGTCGGAGGATTGATTGGCGCGCTCGTCGCGATTCCGCTGGCCGGGGCGATCCGGGTGCTAATTCTGCGGCTGGTTGTTCCCCGGGTTCAGGATCGAATGGGGGACAACCAGCCGGCAACATCAGAGACGTAAGCAATAGTTTGTCGAGCGCTAACCGATCGAAACCATCCGGTCGATCGCAACTCGGGCGCGGCTGGCTATCCCGTCGGGAACCGTGACGTGATATTGCATGTACTTCAGCGAATCGCGCACCTTTGTCAGGTTGTTCAGCTTCATAAAGCCGCAGACTGCGCTGTCGCGCACCGCGCGAAACTCCTTGCCAGGAGCCAGCGTGTTCAACCGGTGAAGGACGCCGGTCTCGGTCGCCACCACGAACTGCCTGGAATCGCTTTTCATCGCGTGGCGAACCATTCCCTCGGTGGAGAGCACCTTCGTTCGCGCTGCGTCCAGCTTGCCCGACTGGAGATCGAGCATGCAGCGTGAACCGCAAGCGCACTCGGGGTGAATCAGCAACTCGGCGTCGGGCCACTCCACACGGGCGCGTTCAACGTCCTCAGCGACGATTCCCGCATGAACGTGACATTCACCGAGCCAGAGCTGGATATTCTTCCGTCCAGTTTCGCGCTTGACCCACTCGCCCAGGAACAGATCCGGAAGAAAGAGAATCTCCGTCTCCTCGGGAATCGATTCGACTATCTGAACAGCATTCGCTGATGTGCAGCAGTAGTCGCTCTCCGCTTTCACTTCCGCGGACGTATTCACATAGGAAACAACGACCGCGCCGGGATGCTGGGACTTCCATTCGCGAAGCTGATCCGCGGTGATGCTCGCCGCCAGGGAACAGCCCGCATTGAGGTCTGGCAGCAAGACTGTCTTCTCCGGGCTCAGAATCGCGGCAGTCTCCGCCATGAAATGAACGCCACAGAAGACAATGACATCCGCTTCAGTCTCGGCGGCCTGGCGGGAAAGTCCGAGCGAATCTCCGACGAAGTCCGCGATATCCTGTAGATCCGGAATCTGGTAGCTATGAGCCAGCACCACAGCATTGTGCTTCTGACGAAGCTCGTTGATCTCATCAATCAACGCCGTTCGCTGATCATCCGTCAGCTGTTCCTCTACGACCGGAGGCGGCACAACGGGCAATGTAACAGTCATCAGTCTCGAGTCTCGCTTTCTGAGCTTGCCGGATCCAGCGCCGGCTCGGTTTCCATCTCGATTTCGTCCAGTGAATCAGGGCTTCCCGGAATCTCGCGCGGGCCGATGTAGCGATACAGGCGAGCGGGTCTGCGACTACGCCGATCTCGTGTTCCTGGCACCGGAGCAAGATCCCATCTTGCCAGCATCTGGCGGGTGAAGTTGCTCGGATCGTATTCCTCCCCGACGATCGCCTCATAGACTCCACGCAGGTCGGACATCGTGAAATTCTCAGGTAACAGGTGGAACGCCAGTGGCGAGTAGGATATCTTCTGCGACAGCCTCCAGCGGGCGTAGGAAACGATTCGACCGTGGTCGAAGGCGAGCGGACCGGGCAATTGATCAACCGGATGCCACTCTGCGGCGCTCCAGCCGGGGCCAGGTCGGGCCGTTCTCATGCCGGATCCAACGGACATCGCCGGCATCAGCGCGTAATAGGTAACAGAAACGGAGCGTCCGCGTGGATCCCGTCCGGGATCGCCGAACGTGTAGAGCTGCTCCAGATAGACCCCCCAAACGCCGGCGCTTTCCGAGAGAATTCGCTGTGCCGCGGCGTCGAATGGTTCGTCCAGCTGAATCTGCCCGCCGGGCAGCGCCCAGGCTCCGGAAAACGGCTCTCCGGTGCGCTTCACCAGCAAAACTTGCAGACGCCCCTCAGTCAGCGCGAAGCAGACGGTTTCAATTGTGAGGTGCATTTCGTGCCGCAACGTTCTCTCCAGATCACGTCAGGTAATAATAGTCATTAGTACCATGTACCGTCAACCATATTTTCAAATTGTAACGTCGCCGGGCCGACGACGGCTGTTACGATACGTTCGTGGAAAACCCGTGCCTGTCGAGAGGAATCTGATTCATGTCAGATGATCATCGTGATCGCAACGACATTCGGTCGATCCGGTCGATCGTGCAGAGTTTCCGGCGCGCTCAGATCTATACGACGTTCGCGGAGCTTGAGATCGGACCTGCGCTGCAGAATGAAGCGCAGGGGGTTGTACAGCTTGCCAGCTCGATCGGCGCCGATGCTGCCGCGCTTCGAAGGTTTCTCGATGCCGCGATCGCGTTCCATCTGGTGCATGAGCGCGACGACGGAAGGATCGAGCTGACACAACTCGGCAGGAATCTGTACGCGCCTTCAAGCGAACACTCGGCGCCCAACGCGATTAAACTCGAAGCGGCCTTCTACCGGCGGTGGGGGCGACTGACCGAAGCAATCAGAAGCGGCCGCCGACCAGAGGCGAACCGCGCGCAGGAAGATGATCCGGGCTGGGTAAGAATGTTCACAA